>CAIWVR010000001.1 GCA_903916165.1 uncultured Hyphomicrobiales bacterium
ATGGTCACCGCCGACACCACGATCACGGCCAATCCCTATCTTTACGCCAAGCTGAAATATGAAGCCGCCGATTTCATCCCTGTGTCCGGACTCGGAATCTCGCCGCAGGCGCTGGTCGTGCATCCCTCGGTGCCCGCCAGCAATGTCAGCGAACTTGTTGATTATGCGAAGAAAAACCCCGAGAAAATCTTTTATGGCACGTTCGGGAACGGGTCATCGGGTCATCTCAACATCCTGAGCCTGCAAGAGCGCACCGGCACCACCTTCACGCCCGTCCACTACAGCGGCGCGTCTCCGGCCATCACCGACCTGCTCGGCGGCCACATCAAGATGATGATCGTCAGCATCGGCCTCATTGCCGGCCCCTGGGAGGTCGGTTCCCTCAAGGTTCTGGGCTTCGGCAGCGACAAGCGGCTGGCAAAAAACCCTGAGGTCCCGACAATTTCCGAAACAATCCCGGGGTTCAAGGCGGGATCCTGGTACGGCCTTTTCGCACCCAAGGGCACGCCACCCGACGTGATTGAAAAGCTGAGTGCGGAAACGCGCAAGATTTACAACGACCCGGCGTTTCAGGCGCAGTTCCTGACGCCCAGCTACACTTTCTCCATCGCCGACGGACCTGCCGAGTTCAACCAGCTGATCAGCGCCGATGCGCAACATTGGTCGACGATCATCAAGGCGGCGAAGGTGACAATCGAATAAAAGACTGACAAACTCATATCGGGTTTATGCCCGATGTGAGTTTTTCATGTGAGAGGCCTGACCATGCGCTTGCTGGTCGCTGTACTTGTTCCCGCGCTGCTTTTGAGCGCCTGCGCCAATCGACGGACCACCGACATCGACGTCGAGGATTCAAGCCAGGCGCAGAAGGTGAAATTTGGCACCGTGCTGGGCGCGCGGGTGGTGACGGTCCGCAGCGAGGATGCGCCGTCAATGGCTGGCGGCGCATTGCTGGGCGGGGCTGCCGGCGCGCTCGTCGGCCAGACGAATGGCGCGACGCTGGCAGGGCTGGCTCTGGGCGGACTCGCTGGCTTCAGCCTTCACAGGCTCATCGAGCATGAGAATGCGATCGAATATACGGTCGCTCTGGCCGACGGCCATACGGTCCTCATCGCGCAATTGCAGGGCAGCGACGAGCACGTCTTCAAGTCGGGAGACGCCGTCATGGTGCAATATGGCTCGACCGTGAACCGCGTGCTGTCGGCCGCGCACCTGCCAGACAAGGTGGCAAAGCCGAAAGGGGTGGCTGTCACCGGCGCAACCGGGGACAAGCTCGAGACGAAGGTCTGCGACAAGGCGCAGATAGGGCGCGCGCAGCGCGAGGTCTGCACGCAGCATTGACGATGCCATCACAAGACGCAGGCGATGGCGGACCTTCACTGGCCCGCCACCCGGCGCGCGCGATCAGACGTCGAGGTTGGCGACGTTGAGCGCATTGTCCTGGATGAATTCACGGCGCGGTTCGACGACATCGCCCATCAGCTTGACGAAAATGTCGTCGGCCTCGACAGATTCCTTGATGCGCACCTGCAAGAGCGAGCGAACTTCGCGGTCAAGCGTTGTCTCCCAGAGCTGTTCGGGATTCATTTCACCCAGACCTTTGTAGCGCTGCATCTGGCTGATGCCCTTCTGGCCGGCCGCCATGACGGCATCGACCAGCGCGCTGGGGCCAGCGACCTGCATTTCATCATTCTTCCGCGACAGGATCGCGGGTGACGCGAAGACTTCGCGCAGCGAGGCTGAATGCTCGTCGAGACGGCGCGCTTCGGCGGAGGCGAGCAGGCCGGCGTCGAGCACCGACGCCTGCCGCACGCCGCGCACTTCGCGCGCGAAAATATAACCGCCGTTTTCGACGACAGCCGTCCAGCCGCGCTCGGTTTCATCCGACAGCGCGTCGAGACGGCGCGCAATGTCTGCGGCGAGACGATCCGTCTCTTCATCCGACATCAGGCCGATCGGTTTCAACGCACCCGCAATGGCGGCCTGCTCCACGGCGGTCCGGTCATAGCGCCCATGCAGCTGCGCAAGCACCTGACGCACGATGCGCGATTCCTCGACGATGGCGCGCAAGTCCTGCGCACCGCGCTCCTGCGTGCCGCCGACGCGCAGCACCGCGCCATCGAGGCCGTTGGTGATGAGGTAATCCTCACGTGCGCGTTCGTCCTTGAGATATTGTTCGGACTGGCCGCGCTTCACTTTGTAGAGCGGCGGCTGGGCGATGTAGATGTGCCCGCGCTCGATCAGCTCCGGCATCTGCCGGAAGAAGAACGTCAGCAGCAAGGTGCGGATATGGGAGCCGTCGACGTCGGCGTCCGTCATGATGATGATCTTGTGGTAGCGCAGCTTGTCGGCCTTGAAGTCGTCGCGGCCG
>CAIWVR010000002.1 GCA_903916165.1 uncultured Hyphomicrobiales bacterium
GCCTCGGCTATGCCAATGTCGGCGGCCTGCTGATGTCATCGGGCTTCAGCTATGACTCGGATGAAGGCCGCGCGATCTGCGGCGCCCTGTCGGCGATCATGACAGGCGTCAGCTACGCGACCTCCGCCGAAATGGCGAAGGAACATGGTCCCTTCCCCGGCCATGGCCCGAACAGGGACCATATGCTGCGCGTCATCCGCAACCATCGTCGCGCCGCCTATGGCGAGGCGCATGGCTATGAAAACCTGTCGGTGGCACCCGTTGGCCTCGACCTCGCCACGCTCGACAAACTGCCGACCAACGGCCGGGTGCTCGCCGCCCACGCCAAGGCGGCCTGGGATCTTGCCCTGTCGCTGGGCGAACAGCACGGCTATCGCAATGCGCAGGTCTCCGTCGTCGCCCCCACCGGCACGATCGGCCTCGTGATGGATTGCGACACGACCGGCATCGAGCCCGACTTCGCGCTGGTGAAATTCAAGAAGCTGGCGGGCGGCGGCTATTTCAAGATCATCAACCGCGCCGTGCCCGAGGCGCTGCGCGCCCTGGGCTATGGCGAGGCGCATCTGGCCGAGATCGAGGCCTATGCGGTGGGCCACGCCTCCATGCGCCAGTCGCCGGGCGTCAACCATGCGACGCTGCGCGCGCGCGGCTTCACCGAGGAGAAGCTCGAACAGCTGGAAAAGACGCTGGCTGGTGCCTTTGACATCAAGTTCGTCTTCAACAAATGGGCGCTCGGGGCGGATTTCCTAACCGGCGCGCTGAAGGTTCCATCTGAAAAGCTCGACGATCCGGCCTTCGAACTGCTGCCCTTCCTCGGCTTCTCCAAGACCGAGATCGAGATGGCAAACGTGCACGTTTGCGGCGCGATGACGCTTGAGGGCGCCCCGCACCTCAAGATCGAACATTATAATGTGTTCGATTGCGCCAATCCGTGCGGTCGCACGGGCAAGCGCTACCTGTCGGTCGACAGCCACATCCGCATGATGGCTGCCGCGCAGCCCTTCATCACGGGTGCGATTTCGAAGACGATCAACATGCCCAATGACGCCTCGGTGGAGGATTGCAAGGACGCCTATATGCTGTCCTGGCGCCTCGCGCTGAAGGCCAACGCGCATTACAGCGATGGCTCGAAACTGTCGCAGCCGCTGAACTCGCAGCTCATCTCCGACGTTGAGGACGAGGACGAGGATGCGGTGGAAACCATGGCGGCCATGACCGCCACGGCGCGCACCGCGCATGTGGCGGAAAAAATCGTGGAACGTATCGTCGAGCGCATCGAGCGCACGCGCGAGCGCGAGCGTCTTCCCGATCGCCGCAAGGGCTATACGCAAAAAGCGGTTGTGGGCGGGCACAAGGTCTATCTGCGCACCGGCGAATATGTGGATGGCCGCATCGGCGAGATCTTCATCGACATGCACAAGGAAGGCGCCGCCTTCCGCTCGCTGATGAACAATTTCGCCATCGCGATTTCGGTCGGCCTGCAATATGGCGTGCCGCTGGAGGAATATGTCGACGCCTTCACCTTCACCCGCTTCGAGCCGGCGGGCTTCGTGCAGGGCAATGACGCGATCAAGAACGCCACGTCGATCCTCGACTATGTGTTTCGCGAACTCGCCATTTCCTATCTCGGCCGCAATGATCTCGCCCATGTCGATCCCTCCGACATTGGGGACACGGTGATCGGCAAGGGCGATGACCAGAGCCGTCCGCAAGGCACGCCGGCCCAGACCGCGACGCAGCGCTTCGTCTCGAAGGGCTTTGTCCGCTCCAAGACCGACAAGCTGATGCTGGTCCAGGGCGGATTCGAGGCAACGACCACGACGACGACCATGTACGAAACCGCCGGTGCCACGGCGCTGAAGAAGGACACCAGCTTTCGCGAGGACGTGACAGCGGCGACTTTGGCGGAATTCGAACATCTGGAATGGTCGGCGGCGGCGGCGCCAAAGCAATCGGCGGCCGACAAGCGGGCGGAAGCGCGCATGAAGGGCTATGTCGGCGAAAGCTGCCCGGAGTGCCAGAATTTCACGCTGGTGCGGAATGGGACGTGCTTGAAGTGCGAGACGTGTGGCAGCACGACGGGGTGCAGCTGAGGTGAATACGGGGGGAGAGGAGAAATCCTCTCCCCTTTTTTCCATCGCTTCTTTTCTGGATTTCCGGCACCAGTCATTTTTCGCGCCCTTGGAATGAGATTTTTCTTTGAGTCCAATGAAGGCTCGCCACGCGGAATTGCGTGATATTGTAGGGGTCGTTCGTAGCCGTTGAGCACGGATCCAGAGCGTTTGGACTGACCATTTCAGCCGTCAAGGTCCATTTCAAAGACGACAAGATGTGGGTCGAGCTGTCCGACGGCCGCAGCCTGGGCGTGCCTTTGTCGTGGTTTCCGCGACTGGCCGGGCGCGGCGACCAGACGCGCAAGCCGGATCGTGCGGCGTGAGCCAATCACCCCGCCGTCATCGCGAGCGCAGCGAACGGATCCAGTGCACGGGGGCTGCTCGCAGTGTCGTCGGTGACAATGACCCGCCATTTCACGCGCGGCGAGATGGATTGCCGCGTCACCTTCGGCTCCTCGCAATGACGAGCGCTTGGCGATGACCGGCATGCGTCGGCCCCATCACAGCAGCACTTGCGCGCATCTTTGCTTCGTCATTGCGAGGAGCGAAGCGACGCGGCAATCCATCTTTGCGTCGGTCCGTCTCTGGTGATGATCTGGCGCCCATGCCTGGATTGCTTCGCTCCGCTCGCAATGAC
>CAIWVR010000003.1 GCA_903916165.1 uncultured Hyphomicrobiales bacterium
GCTTCTTCAGCTCCGCATTCGCCTTGTCGCGTGCTTCCTTCGACAGTTTGGTGTTCTTGATGCGCTCCTCGATTTCGGCAAGATCATCCTTGCCGTCCTCGTCGCCGAGTTCCTTCTGAATGGCCTTCATCTGCTCATTCAAATAATACTCGCGCTGCGTCTTCTCCATCTGGCGCTTGACGCGCGTGCGGATGCGCTTCTCGACCTGCAGGACCGAGATTTCGCTCTCCATGAGGGCAAGACATTTTTCAAGACGCTTCGCAACAGAAGCCGTTTCCAGCAATTCCTGCTTGTCGGCGATCTTGATCGCAAGATGCGAGGCGACCGTGTCGGCCAGCTTTGCGAAATCGTCAATCTGCGTGACCGCGGTGACGACCTCGGGCGACACTTTCTTGTTCAACTTCACATAGCCTTCGAACTCGGACACGACCGAGCGCGAGAGGGCCTCGACTTCGACGCGATCGGGAATTTCTTCCGCGGTCACTTCGGCATCGGCCTCATAGAATTCGTCCGTGCGGGTGTATTTGCGCACATGCGCACGCGCCGCACCCTCGACGAGAACCTTCACGGTTCCGTCGGGCAATTTCAGCAATTGCAGCACGGAGGCGAGCGTGCCGATCTTGAAAATGGCATCGGTGGCCGGATCGTCATCGGCCGCATTCATCTGCGTGGCGAGCAGAATGTGCTTGTCGGCCTTCATCACCTCTTCGAGGGCGCGAATGGATTTTTCGCGCCCCACGAACAGGGGGACGATCATATGCGGGAAAACGACGATGTCGCGCAGCGGCAGAACCGGATAGCTCTCGATTGCGCCGGGCGAGGCAAGCACACGCTTCTCGTTTGTCATTCGCTTTTTCCTGTCCTCTCTGCCCCCGCTGCGCCCGTCAGGCCGAAGCGCGGGCGAGACGCCCCAAAGTGGGAAAGCACGATTCGCGCCATCCCGTGATGTTACGTCCCCACGGCAGGGCCTCAAAGGCACCCTCCGTCTCTTCAAGAAAGGAAATGGTTAGGAACTGTTCTTTTTTCAACACCTGCGGCCTCAATGCACATTTTTCATGCGCACAGGCTCGCGCGGCGCTCGCCGTCGTCAGTGGGAGGCAAGGGTCACGGGCGACAACCACCGTCCTTAGGAGCGCTCCAACCTGTTCGCCGAGAACCATAAACCTCAAATTCGTCATGGCGAGGAGCCGGAGGCGACGCGGCAATCCATCTTCGGGTGGGGGCCGTCAGATGGATTGCCGCGGAACTCACGCGCCCCGCAATGACGCACGAAAAAAGCCCGGACACAGGGTCCGGGCTTTTCGCGAGTGGATAAAAGGGAGGATCAGGCGCTGGTGCCGCTTTTTTCCTGCCTCTCGGCATAGATGTAGAGCGGGCGCGCCTTGCCTTCCACAACCTCGGGTCCGATGACCACCTGCTCGACGCCTTCCAGCCCCGGCAGGTCATACATCGTGTCGAGCAGGATGCTTTCCATGATCGAGCGCAGGCCGCGCGCGCCGGTACGGCGTTCGATGGCCTTCTTGGCGACGACGGTCAGCGCCTCGTCCTGGAAGGTCAGCTCGGTGTTCTCCATCTCGAAGAGCCGCGCATATTGCTTCACAAGGGCGTTCTTCGGTTCGGTCAGGATGGTCTTCAGAGCCGCCTCGTCGAGATCTTCCAGGGTCGCGATGACCGGCAAACGGCCGACGAATTCCGGAATGAGACCGAATTTCAGCAGGTCTTCCGGCTCCACCTTGCGGAAGATTTCGCCGGTGCGGCGTTCATCCGGCGTTGCCACGGTGGCACTGAAGCCGATCGACGTGCCCTTGCCGCGCTGCGAGATGATCTTCTCGAGCCCCGCGAAAGCGCCGCCGCAGATGAACAGGATGTTCGTCGTGTCGACCTGCAGAAACTCCTGCTGCGGATGCTTGCGACCGCCCTGCGGCGGAACGGAGGCAACCGTGCCTTCCATGATCTTCAGAAGCGCCTGCTGCACGCCCTCGCCCGACACGTCGCGCGTGATCGAGGGATTGTCGGACTTGCGCGAGATCTTGTCGATTTCGTCGATGTAGACGATGCCGCGCTGCGCGCGCTCGACATTATAGTCGGATGCCTGCAGCAGCTTCAGGATGATGTTCTCGACATCCTCGCCGACATAGCCGGCTTCCGTCAGGGTCGTCGCATCAGCCATGGTGAAGGGCACGTCGAGGATGCGGGCGAGCGTCTGCGCGAGCAGCGTCTTGCCCGAACCTGTCGGACCGATCAGCAGGATGTTGGACTTCGCCAGCTCGACATCGTTGTGCTTTGTCGCGTGGTTGAGGCGCTTGTAATGATTGTGCACGGCAACTGCGAGGACCCGCTTGGCCTGCGGCTGGCCAATGACATAATCATCGAGCACCTTGCAGATCTCACGGGGCGTCGGAATCCCTTCCTTGCCCTTCACCAGCGAGGATTTGTTCTCCTCGCGAATGATATCCATGCACAGCTCGACGCATTCATCGCAGATGAAGACTGTCGGTCCCGCGATAAGCTTGCGCACCTCGTGTTGGCTCTTGCCGCAAAACGAGCAGTAGAGCGTGTTCTTCGAGTCGCTAGCGCCGACCTTGCTCATGACATTCTCCGTGGGGACGAGACAGCGCGGGAGGATGCGCAGACCCCGTCATGGTACAATTTAAAGTCGACGGCCTAACAAAGGGTAGACTGTCATATGGGGCGACCGTGCCATTTTGGCAGGGCCACAGGCCCGCAAAGCGCGAGGAATATCCCGCGATGCAAACACGGCACCGGGTCAGGATCAAGCGTAACCTCGGTCTTGCCCCAAGGTTATGGCAGGGTCTCCGCGCCCTTCCCGCTGCGAACTTACAGCGTCTGCCGGGCGCAGAGGATTGATAAGACTGGGCTTTACTTCACTTCGCCGCCGTCATCGGGGCGCTTGTCGAGCACCTGATCGACGAGGCCAAACTCCTTGGCTTCAACGGCGGACATGAAATGATCGCGGTCCAGGGTCCGCTCGATCGTGTCGTAATCACGACCGGTGTGGCGGACGTAGATCTCGTTCAGCCGCCGCTTGATCTTCATAATGTCCTCCGCATGGCGGAGAATGTCCGATGCCTGGCCCTGGAAACCGCCGGAGGGCTGGTGAACCATGACGCGGGCGTTGGGCAGGCAGAAGCGCATGCCGGTTTCACCCGCGCACAGCAGCAGCGACCCCATTGAGGCGGCCTGGCCGATGCAGAGCGTCGAGACCTTCGGCTTGATGAACTGCATCGTGTCATAGATCGCCAGACCCGACGTCACCACGCCACCGGGCGAGTTGATATACATCGCAATCTCTTTCTTCGGGTTCTCGGCCTCGAGGAAAAGGAGCTGCGCGATGATGACCGAGGCCATGTGGTCCTCGACCGGTCCGGTCAGGAAGATGATTCGCTCGCGCAGCAGGCGCGAATAGATATCGAAACCGCGCTCACCACGGCTGGTGTTCTCAATGACTTGGGGAATCAGATAGTTGGCGTAGGTTTCAATGGGGTCACGCATCCGTGTCGTCCTTGACGGCGAACACAATGGTCCGGCGCTTCTGAGAGCCCAACATAATGACGCCGGCAGCCTTGTGCAAAGGCTGCCGGCGAGAATTCACGACGCTTCGATGAAGACCGGTGCAGAAAGCCTGGGCTTTCGTTCCCGCTGACATATCGTCAGGCAACCTTCTCGTCGGCTTCGATCTTGAACAATTCGTCCTTGGAGACGCTCTGGTCGGTGACCTTCGCCATACCGACGATATGATCGACGACCTTCTCCTCGAACACCGGGGCGCGCAGCTGGGCAAGCGCCTCCGGATTGTTGCGATAATAATCCCAGACCATCTTTTCCTGGCCGGGGAACTGGCGGGCGCGCTCGAGCAGCGCCTGCGTGACTTCGTCATCGGTGACCTGGACATTGGCCGACTGGCCGACTTCGGCCAGCACGAGGCCAAGGCGGACGCGGCGCTCCGCGATACGACGATAATCGGCGCGGGCCGCCTCTTCCGTCGTGCCCTCTTCCTCGAACGACTTGCCGCCGGACTTCTGCTCGTTCTCGACCTGCTGCCAGATGCCCGAGAATTCCTGATCAACAAGGCCTTCGGGCAGTTCGAACGAATATTTCTTGTCGAGCGCGTCGAGCAGCGAGCGCTTCAGCTTGTCCCGCGAGGCACGGGTATAGTCACGCTCGAGATTGGAACGGATCGCGTCCTTGAGCTTGTCGATGCTGTCAAAGCCAAACTGCTTGGCAAATTCATCGTCCAGAACGAATTCGCCGGGGGCCGAGATCGATTTCACGGTGACATCGAACGAAGCATCGCGGCCAGCCAGATGGGTCGCCGTGTAGTTTTCCGGGAAAGCGACATTGACGGTGCGCTGTTCGCCGGCCTTGGCCCCGACGAGCTGCTCCTCGAAGCCCGGTATGAACGAGCCCGAGCCGAGGACGATGTCGATGCCCTCGCCGGAGCCGCCTTCAAACAATTCACCGTCCATCTTGCCGACAAAATCCATGGCGAGCTTGTCGCCGGTCTCGGCGACGGCAGCCTCATCCCTTTCGGTATAGGTGCGGTTCTGCGAGGCCATCCGATCGATCGTCTGCTGGACCTCCGCATCCGGGATCTCGGCGACGAAGCGGGTGACCTCGACGTCGTCGAAATTGCCCACATCGAAAGTCGGCAGGATCTCGATCTTCACGCCGACGGTGAGGTCGCCCCTGGCTTCGAGCGCCGCCTCGACTTCCGCCTGGTCGGTCGGGAAGTCGATCTTCGGCTCGAGGGCGAGCTTCAAATTATTGTCTTCGACGATCTTGCGATTCGCCTCATTGATGGCGGTCTGCAGGACTTCGGCCATGACCGAGCGGCCATAGACGCGACGCAGATGCGCGGTCGGCACCTTGCCCGGACGGAAGCCATTGATGCGGACCTTGTCCTTCATCTCGGCCAGCTGGCTGTCGAGCCGCTGCGCGAGGTCACTCGCGGGAATGACGACCTTGAATTCGCGCTTGAGGCCCTGCGACAGGGTTTCGGTCACCTGCATTTTTTTGCCTTCTTGGAACGATACGGCCCAGGATCTGCCCAAGCGCGTGAAAAATCTTGTCGAACCCGGTGAGCACAGCCGTTGTGGTGCGGGCGGAGGGACTCGAACCCCCACGCCTTTCGGCGGCGGTACCTAAAACCGCTGCGTCTACCAATTCCGCCACGCCCGCGAACCCCCTTCGCAAGGAAAGGCGCCC
>CAIWVR010000004.1 GCA_903916165.1 uncultured Hyphomicrobiales bacterium
ATTGGGCGGCAGGTTCTGGCGGTTGATGAGCACGACGTCGATGTCGTGCGGACGCTCGGTGATGTCGAGGATCGGGTAGGTCAGCCAATCCACACTGGTGACATTCTCCTTCGAGAACAACACCTCTTCATGCATGGCGCGGCTGAGGCCCTGGCAGATATTGCCTTCGATCCCCTGCGTGAGCAGGCGCGGATTGATGACGATGCCGCAATCATGCGCCACCGTGAACTTCCGCGCATGCACCTTGCCGGTCTTCATGTTCACATCGACTTCCGCGACAATGGCGACGCGGGTGCCGTTGCGCTGTGAGAAGGCAATGCCCTGGCCGGTGGCGATGTCGCCCTTGGTCTCCTTGCGGGCCGCGGTGCGGGGCTTCCAGCCGGATTTGTCGGCGGCGGCCTTGATCGCATCCCTGTCGCGCTGGTCGGCGGCAATGGACAGGCGATAGGCGACCGGATCCTGCCCCGTCGCGAAGGCCACTTCGTCGACGAAGCCTTCATTGGCGAAGTGGATCTCCGGCCCCAGCGGATCGCGCAGATGCGATGAACGCAGGGGATTGGCCGTGCCGAGGAAGGGTGCAATCACTTCCCAGGTCTGCTGCTTCACCGGGAAGGCATAGGATTCTTCCGGAGTCGCATAGGTCAGGCCGGGCTTGGCTGCATAGCCGATCATCTGCGCGCCGAGATTGTCCGACGGATCGGATTCATTCGACGACACATTGAGGCGGTCGAAAGCCTTCGAGTGGAAATGCCACGCGACGACCTTGCCGTCCTTCAGTCCGGCGCGGACCGTGTGGATCGAGGCGGGGCTCTTGGGATCCCAGCCCGTGCCTTCGTTGCGCATGCCCTGATAGCGCACCGGCTTGCCGGTCGCCTTCGAGAACAGGGCCGCGAAGACGGCCGCGTCGCCGGCATCGTTGCGGCCATAGGAACCCGGACCCGCTGCCCAGATGCCGCGCACCTGTTCAGTCTTGAGGCCGAGAACCATCGCCACGCCGTCACCGGCGAAATGCGGCTTCTGCGAACCGGTCCAAAGCGTCGTGATGCCATTGGGCTGGTAATCGACGACCGCACAGGCCGGACCCATCGAGGCATGCGACTGGAACGGCCATTCATAGGTCGACTCGATGATCTTGTCGGCACCCTTGAACGCCTCTTCGACCTTCGCCGGCTCGACATTCTTTGTCGCTCCGCCGGACTTGATCGATTTGGCGTTGCGGATGTGGGTGTAGAGATCCTTCTGGTCGATGAAGGGAGCCTTGACCTCGGACCAGGTCACCTTCAACTGCCGCGAGGCCTTGATGGCGTCCCATTCCTTCGGCGCGACGACGCCCAGAAGTCCCTTGTCCCAGATCACTTTCGCGCCCGGGATGTCCTTGATCGAGGCTTCATCGACCGCCGTCGGTACGGAACCGGCAACCTGGGGCATGATCGTGCGGGCATGCAGCATGCCCGGCAGCTTGATGTCGGTCACGAAATCGTCCGTGCCGAGCAGCTTCCAAGCGACGTCGCGGCGTGGTGCCGAGGTCCCGTAAACCTTGTAGTCCTTCGGGTCTTTCAGCTTGGCGCGGGTCTTCATGGAAAGATTGTTGCCAATCTGGCCGTTCCACTCGACTTCAGTTTCGAACCAGCGGCCGCCGATCAATTCGGAATAGCTGGTCTTCTTGGCCGGGTTGCTTTTGGAGGTGATCACGCCGTCGGCGGTGGCGAGGTCTTCCATAGGCACGCCGAGTTGCTTAGACGCGAGTTCGAGCATCACATAGCGGGCTTCGGCCGCTGCATTGCGCAGCGTTGCGCCGCCATGCGACACGCCGGTGGAGCCGGAGGCCCCGCCCTGATTGAGGCTGGTGCCGGAATCGCCAGCGAGGATGATGACCTTGTCGACGGGCAGGTCGAGTTCTTCGGCGACCATCTGGGCGACGCCGGTGTCGGTGCCCTGTCCCATGTCCATCTTGCCGAAATAGGCGATGGCCGAACCGTCAGCACGGATCGAAATGTAGGACGCAAGCTTTTTGGGGTCGAGCGGCGGGCGCTTGTCGGTGCCGAAGGTTGCCGCCTGCGCGATTTGGCCGGGGAGCAGGACGGAAACGGTGAGGGCGCCGGCGCTGCCAAGGAAATGGCGACGATTGATGTGGCTGTTCATGGGGTCCCCTCCTTACGCCGTGGCGGCGCGGCGCACGGCGCGCATGATCGACGCATGGGTCGCGCAACGGCACTTCAGGCCGGTGAGCGCATCCTCGATCTGGGAGTCGGTGGGCTTCGGGTTTTTTGCAAGCAGCGAAACGGTGGTCATGATCCAGCCGTTCATGCAATAGCCGCATTGCGGCACCTGTTCATCGATGAAGGCTTGCTGCACCTTGTGCGGCTTGCCGGAGGCGTTCAGGCCGCCCATCGTCGAAATCTTGCCCTTGCCGATCGAATCGACAGGCATGGAGCAGGAGCGGACAGGCTCGCCGTCAATCAGCACGGTGCAGGCACCGCACTGGGCGAGGCCGCAGCCGAATTTCGGGTTTTTCAGGCCGAGGTCGTCGCGCAGGGCATAGAGAAGCGGCATATCGGGATCCGCGTCGATCGTATGCGCCTTGCCATCGACATTGAGTTCGATGC
>CAIWVR010000005.1 GCA_903916165.1 uncultured Hyphomicrobiales bacterium
ACCGGCGAGACCAAGCTGCTGCGCGTCGACATCCTCCACGACGTCGGCAAATCGCTCAATCCGGCGCTCGACATCGGCCAGATCGAGGGCGGTTTCGTGCAGGGCATGGGCTGGCTGACCACCGAGGAACTGGTGCATGATGCCAAGGGGCGCCTGCTCACCCATGCGCCCTCGACATACAAGATCCCGGTTGCCTCCGACGTGCCGCGCGATTGGCGCGTCGCCCTGTTCGACAATGTGAACCGCGAGGACACCATCCATCGCTCGAAAGCGGTGGGCGAGCCGCCGCTCATGCTCGCCATCAGCGTCTTCAGCGCCATCGTCGACGCGCTGCACGGGATCTGCCCGGGTGTTCACGTGGCGCTCGATGCGCCCGCGACTCCCGAGCGCGTGCTGCTCGCTGCCGAGGCTCTGAAGGCTGCGCGCAGAAGTTGAAGTAACACATGAGCTCAATCTTCATGCAAAACCTCAGGTTTATGTATCAAATATATGATTTTAAAGGTGTTTTTTCGTCGAGGCCTAAATGCTTCTGACTCGTCTTGCCAGTCTTCTTGCCACGGGTGAATCTGCTGTTCACGTCATGGTTGAGCGCGCCCAGGGCTCGACACCGCGCGAGGCGGGTGCGGCCATGCTCGTGCTGGCGAGCGGCGATTTCCATGGCACGGTGGGCGGCGGCGCGCTCGAATGGGAGGCATTGCATCTCGCCCGCACCCTGTTCCAGCCCGGCCATGCCCAGGTGCTCACGCGCGATTTCCCGCTCGGCCCCGAGCTGGCCCAGTGTTGCGGCGGGCGCATGACCTTGTGTTTCGAACTGTTCACCCCTGCCGATGCGGCACGTGTCGCCGAACGCGCCGCGCGGGAGGATGCGGGCGACCGGACACGGCTGGCCCTGTTCGGAGCCGGACATGTCGGGCGGGCGCTGGTGCTCGCCTTGGCACCCTTGCCGTTCAAGGTCCGCTGGATCGACGGACGCGCTGGGGCTTTTCCCGCCCTGGCCCCGGCCAATGTCGACATGCATGCGCCGTCCGATCCGGCCGCCGAGATCGCCGCGCTCGAGGACGACACCTTTGTGCTGGTCATGACCCATTCCCACCCGCTCGACCTCGCCATCGTCTCGCAGGCGCTGGCGCGCAACCTTGCCTTCGTCGGCCTGATCGGCTCGGCCACCAAGCGCGCCCGGTTTGAGGGCCGGATGCGCGCCGCCGGCCTGTCGGACGCCGCGCGCCAGCGGCTCGTCTGCCCGGTCGGCATCGAGGGGATCGACGGAAAGGAACCCGCCATTATCGCCGCCTCGATGGCGGCAGCGCTGCTGCGCGCCCGCGACCGCCTGAGGACCACGCCATGACGCATGACCCCGCCGCCCTCGACCGCCACTTCCTGCGCCGCGCCGTCGCTTTGTCGAAGGAGCGGATGGAAGCCAATCTCGGCGGGCCCTTTGGTGCCGTCATCGTCAGGGACGGGCAGATCATCGCCGAGGGGTGGAACGAGGTGACCTCCGCGCTCGATCCGACCGCCCATGCCGAAGTCACGGCCATCCGCCGCGCATGCCAGGCGGTCGGCCAATTTTCGCTTGAGGGCGCAACACTCTATTCCAGCTGCGAGCCGTGCCCGATGTGCCTGGCCGCCACCTATTGGGCGCGGATCGGTCGGCTCGTCTATGCCAATACGCGCGACGAGGCCGCATCCATCGGCTTCGACGACGCCTTCCTCTATGGAGAAATGCCCAAGGACCCGCTCAAGCGGGCGCTGCCCACCGCCCATGTCGCGCTGGAGGAAGCCCGCGCGGTCTTTGAACTGTGGCGCAACAAGGCCGACAAGATCGCCTATTGATCATTTCCCATCCATGCTGGTCATGGATATGTGCTGGCCCGTCGATCAGGCTTGCGAAAACGCCTATCCCTCTGGGGCGGTGTGTCCAGCGCGCGGCACCGGTGCGGCCCTCGCGCTTCCCGATGTCAATCCTCAGGCCATCATGCATCGCAGCGCCCGGTATTTTTTGTCCCATGGCTGGATCTTCCCGCCTGCGAAATGCAATCCTGTCGCGCGTGCTGATCATCAAGAAAAGGAACGGCGCATGGCCGGGGGGAGCTACGACTATATCATCGTGGGGGCGGGCTCGGCTGGATGCGTGCTGGGCGATCGCCTGAGCGCGGATGGTGCCGCGCGCGTGCTGGTGCTGGAGGCGGGCGGCCGCGACTGGGATCCGCTGATCCACATTCCGCTTGGTCTGGGCAAGATGCACCATCATCGCCTGCATGACTGGGGCTACCAGACGGAGCCGGATCCGGCGCTGAACGGGCGCTCCATCGAGGCAATGCGCGGCAAGGTGCTGGGTGGCTCGCATTCCATCAACGTCATGGCCTATACGCGGGGCGACCCTGGTGATTACCAGCGCTGGGCGCGCGACGGGGCCACGGGCTGGTCCTATGCCGAGGCCTTGCCCTATTTCAAGCGCAGCGAGACCTGGGAAGGCGGCGAGAACAGGTGGCGCGGCGGTTCTGGCCCCGTGCATGTCCAATTTGCGCGCTCGCCGGACCCGCTTTTCCCGGCCTGGATGGAAGCCGGCAAGGCGGCAGGCTACACGCTCACGAACGATTTCAATGGCGGCAGTGGCGAGGGCTTTGGCCGCGTGCAATTCACCATCAAGAACGGGCGGCGTCATTCGGCGGCGCGCGCCTATCTCCACCCCGCCATGAGGCGGCCGAACCTGCGGGTCGAGACCGGGGCCCATGCCACGCGCATCATCTTTGAGGGCACGCGCGCGACCGGCCTCGACTATGTGCGCGGCGGCAAGACCTGTCGTGCGACAGCCTCGCGGGAGGTGATCCTCAGTTCGGGCACGTTCAACACGCCGCAATTGCTGATGCTGTCGGGCATCGGCCCCGCCGCGCAGCTTGCCACACATGGCATCGAGCCGCGCATCGACCTTCCTGTGGGCACCAATCTGCAGGATCATCTGGCCGTGCTGCTGAGCTGGAGCCGCCGCGAGCCTGGCTATTTCAGCGGGATGATGCGTGCCGACCGCATCTCGCTGGCCATGTTGCAGGCCTATGTCTTCGGGACGGGACCGGGCACGGTGCTGCCGACGACGCTTTTCGCCTTCATCAGGACGCAGCCGCACCTGGAGGTGCCCGACATCGAATTCATGTTCCGCGCGACGCCGCAGAAGCCGCATATCTGGATCCCCGGTCTTCGTCCGCCGCCGCCCGATGCCATTGCGATCCGTCCCACCTTGCTGCATCCGGGGAGCCGCGGCGCGGTCACGCTCGCCTCTGCCGATCCTTTCGCGGCGCCGCGCATCGCCTATAACTTCCTGACCGCGCCGGAAGATCTGCCCAGATTGCTAGAAGGCACGCGCCGCGCGCTGGATGTGGCGCGTCAGGCGCCGCTCGATCCCTATCGCGGCGCACCGCTCGGCCCCCTGAAATCCGAGACGGATGCGGATCTTGAAGCCTGGATCCGCAAGACGGCGATCACCGCGCATCACCCCTGCGGCACCTGCGCCATTGGCTCGGTGGTCGATCCGGACTTGCGCGTGCTGGGCACGCAGGGGCTGCGTGTGGTCGATGCCTCGGTCATGCCGACCATCGTCTCCGCGCATATCAATGCCGCCGTCCTGATGATCGCCGAGAAAGCCTCGGATCTCATCAGGGGCATCCCGCCCCTGCCGCCTGCACGGCTCGATTGACGGCGCGCCCTCACGGCACCAAAGGGAGGCCCACCTTGCCGACACAGCTCGACGTGCAGGACGCCGTAGACCGGCAGCCGCCGAGATGCCGGATGAATGTGCACGATCTCCTGACGTTCGTGACCATCGCGCAGCTTGAAAGCATGTCGCGCGCGGCCGTGCAGCTGAATATCGCCCAATCCGCGCTCAGCCGCCGTATGCAGCGGCTCGAGCAGGACATCGGCCAGAAGCTGCTGGAACGCCACACGCGCGGCGTCCGCCTGACGGAGGCGGGGAAGATCCTGCTGGCGCGTGGCGTGCAGATCCAGGACGCGTTGATCCAGATCGAGACGCAGATGCGTTCACTGGCGAAGCCGCGCCGGGGTGAATTGCATCTGGCCATGCCGCATGGCGCGCTGCGCCTGTTTGGCTCGGTTCTGGTCGAGCGCTTCACGACACTGAGCCCGAATGTGCGTCTGCATCTCTTCGAACGCGAGAGCATTTACAATCGCGAAAGCGCGCTCGGCGGCGAGGTCGATCTGGCACTGGCCTATGATCCCGAGCCGAGCTCCGAGCTGCGCATGACGCCGCTCCTGACCGAGCGTCTGCTGGTCGTCGGCCCCGCCCGGAAGAATGGTGTGCCGGTGCTTTATCCGCCCTCTTACAGCATTCGCGACCTCGCCCGGCTGCCGCTCATCATGCCCGGGCCGCGCCACGGCTACAGACGCATTGTCGAACGCATCACGCGCTCCGCCCGCGTCGTGCCCAATATCACGCTGGAAGTGCATGGTCTGTCAGCCATCACGCCGCTGGTGCAGAAGGGCGTCGGCTATGCCGTCTCGACCTTTGCACATATGCAGACGGCGATCGAGGAGGGCACGCTGATCGCCGTGCCTATCGAATCCCCGCGCTGCGAAGTGGTGCTCGCCATGCTGGAAAGGCAGGACCGCGCGCCCTCCGAAGCCCGTGCCTTGCTGCGCCGCACCATCGAGGAGGTCGCCGCACATCTCGTTGCGCCCAAGCATTGCCGGGTCCTCGTCGGTGGATCCGTTATGCCGAAATGAGAAGGCTGCGATCTCGCCTTTATCATTGCGTTGCTGGTCCCACGGGATGATCCTCTCCCGCCAGAGAGGCAGGCTGCGGCTGAACCTCCGGGAGTTTCAGAAGGGGAGGGCCGCTCGTGAATGCGATAGACCTCGAGGTCATCTATCAATCCACGCTTCAGATCGCGCGCGAACTGACCCTCAACATGCTGCGCACCGGCTATTCCACGATCATCAAGGAAAGCCAGGATTTTACCTTCGCCATTTTTGACCGTCGCGGCCGTATGGTGGCCCAAGGTGTGCCACAGCCGCTGCATATTGGCCCGCTGAGCGCGCAGGTGAATGAGATTCGCCGCGTATTTGCGGGCAAGATCGAGCCCGGCGATGCTTTCATCGTCAATCATCCCTACCGCGCCTGCCAGAACCACGCGACGGATGTGACTGTGATCTCGCCCGTCTATTACGACGGCAAGCTGATCGCCTTTATCGGCAATATTGCGCATAAGCCCGATCTCGGCGGCAAGGTGCCCGGCACCAACAGCGGCGATGCGACCGATCTGTTTCAGGAGGGATTGCTGATCCCGCCGCTGAAGATCCAGCGCAAGGGACTCATCAACGAAGATTTGCAGGAAATGATCTGCGCCAACACGCGCACGCCCGATGTGACGTGGGGGGACATCAAGGCGCAGGTCAACACCAACACTTATGGCCTCGACAAATGCGCCGAATTGTTTCGCAAGCATGGCGCAGAGAAAGTGCTGCAATGCTGGGACAAGTGGATGGACATCTGCGAGACCGAGCTTCGCCGCGAGATCCTGAAAGTGCCCGACGGGGTCTATGGTCCCGAGACGGACTGGATCGATGATGACGGCGTGGAACTCGGCAAGCCGCACCGCATCAGCGCGACCTTGGTTGTGGAAGGCGACACGCTGCACTTCATGCTCGACAGCGACCAGCAGGCGCGCGGGCCCATCAATTTGCGGTCCTGCGTGTCGCGCAATTTCATCCAGTGCTGCGTGAAGATGATTTTCATCCCGAAGCTGCCGGTGAACGAGGGTCTCTCGCGCCCGATCAAGGTCAGCTATCCCCCGGAGGGCTCGCTGCTCAACCCGCGCTATCCCGCGCCGTGCAATATGTATGTGCGCCCGAGCCAGATGACGACGTCGGTTGTTGTGCGCACGCTGGCGCGTGCTGTTCCTGGCCGCGTGCCGGCCCCCGCGAGCGGTGCCGGCGGGTCGCTGTCGAGCGCGGGCATCAATCCGCGCACGGGGCGCTGGTATTCGCAATATGAAATCTTCAATGGCGGCTGTGGTGCGCGTCCTGATCAGGACGGCCCGAGCGCGATGGACGATCTCGTGGTCAATGTGATGAACGGCCCGGTTGAAGCGCTGGAAACCGAATTCCCGATCCGTGTCGAAAATTACGAACTCGTGCCGGATTCCGCCGGCGCGGGTACCTTTCGCGGCGGTCTGGGCACGAAGCGCACATGGCGCATTCTGGCCGAGGAATCGACGGTCAACCTGCGCACCGACCGCTTCCAGCATTCCTCGCTCGGCCTGTTCGGCGCCTCCCCGGCGCTGCCCTCCAAAGCTGTCCTCAATCCCGGCATGGACAGCGAGCGTCCGCTGACCTCGAAGATCGCGGGATTGCGGCTCAAGAAAGATGATGTCGTGGCCTGGCAACTGGCGGGCGGGGGCGGCTATGGCGACCCGTTGCAGCGAGATCCCGCACGCGTGCAGCGTGATGTGCGTATGGGCTACGTCACGATGGAAGGTGCGCGCCGCGACTATGGCGTCGTGCTGCACACGGACATGAGCCTCGACGAGGACGCAACCCGGTTGCTGCGCAGCGGGAGGGCCGCCTGATGGGTATTCGGATCGGCATCGACGTTGGCGGCACATTTACCGACGTGACGGGCTTCGACGAGGACAGGCGCGAGATCGTGCTCATCCGCAAATATTCCTCCAATCCTGACGATCCCATGCTCGTCATGGACGAGATCATGCGCGATCTCGCGGAGGAATTCGGGCCCCACGCCATCACCCTCATCCTGCATGGATCGACGGCGGCGCTGAACACGCTGCTCGAAGACAAGGGCGTGCGGGTCGGTCTCATCACGACGAAGGGCTTTCGCGACGTCTACGAGATCGGACGTCAGTGGCGCGGCGAGGAGGTTTTCAACATTTTCGCGCCCGCGCCGAAAATGCTCTGCGAGCGTGATTGCATTTATGAAGCGCGCGGACGGCTCGATTATGCGGGCCGCGAAATCGCGCCTCTGGATCGTGGCGATGTCGAGCACGCCGTGCGCAACCTTGTCGCGCAAGGCGTCGAAGCCATTGCCGTCTGCCTGCTCTTCTCCTACACGAATGCGGCGCAGGAGCGGGAGGTGGCCGGCATCATCCGCGACATTGCGCCAGGCATTTACGTCTCGCTGTCGAGCGAAGTGAACCCGGAATGGCGCGAGTATGAGCGCACGGCCTCGACGGTAGCCAATGCCTATATCGGCCCGCCGGTCTCGCGCTATCTGCGGCGTCTCGAAGATATTTCGCTGGCGCGTTTCCCCAATTGCCGCACGCTGATGATGAAATCGGATGGTGGCGCGGCAAGTGCTGTCATGTTGTCGCCGACGCCGATCCAGACCGTCATGTCGGGGCCCGTCGCAGGCGTGATCGGCAGCCGCTATCTCGGCGACCTCAAGGGCGTCGCCAATCTCATCACCTTCGACACCGGCGGCACCAGTTCCGACATGGCGGTCATTCCCGGCCATGTGCTCTACAAATCGGAAGTATCGGTCGGCCGCCATCCCTTGCGCACGCAGACGGTTGATATTGACACGATCGGAGCGGGCGGCGGCAGCATTGCCTCGATCCAGCTCGGCGGCGTGCTCAAGGTCGGCCCGCAAAGCGCGGGCGCCAAGCCCGGCCCAGCCTGCTACGACCGTGGCGGCACCGACGCGACCCTGACCGATGCACTCGTGGTGCTCGGCCATCTCAGCCCGTCCTCCTTGCTGGAAGGTGCCATGGTGCTGCGGGGAGACAAGGCGCTGGAGGCCGTCGAGCGCCATGTGGCGGGGCCTCTTGGCATGTCTGCGACCGAAGCGGCCTGGGGCATCCTGACCGTGCTCACCAGCAATTGCGTGACGGCCATGCGCACCATCACGGTTGAGCGCGGCTATGATCCGCGCGAGTTCACGCTGGTGCCCTTCGGCGGCATGGGGCCGACGATTGCCGGGCGCATCGCGGCCGATCTCGGCATCAACCGCATCCTTATCCCCGTCGATCCGGGCACGTTCAGCGCGTGGGGGATGCTCGTGACCGATGTGCACCAGGATCGCAGCATCACCCGCATCACGCCCCTCGACGGAGCCGCGCCCGCCGATATCGAATCTATTTTCCGGGAGATCGAGGACAAGGCTCTCGCCGAACTCATGCGCGAGAAATTCGGTCGCGAAACGCTCTCTTCCTTCCGCTATGCCGGGATGCGGTACAGCGGCCAGTCCTACGATGTCAGCGTGCCGGTTCCGCGCATCGCGGGTGCCGCCGATATTGAGGCGTTGATCCATGCCTTTCACGAGGCGCATGAGCGGCGTTACGGTCACAAGGCGGTGAATGAGGCCATCGAGATCGTCAATTTCAAGGTCACGGCGGTGGGCGCGATCCCGAAGCCCGCGCTGCGCAAGGCTGCTGCCTTTGGCGCCAAGGCTGAGCCCGTCACCTATCGCGACGCCTATTTCGGTGGCCCGGCAAGCCTGCGCACACCCGTCTACAGGCGTCGCGATCTTCCGCCGGGCACGGAACTGACCGGCCCGGTCATCATTGATGAAAAGACCTCGACCATTGTGCTCCATCCCGGGCAGAATGCGCGTGTGGACGAATATCTGAATCTTGAGGTGACGCTCAGCCAGGGTGAGTGACGGGCACGACAGCGAACAACAGGCGAAAAGCCGAGGACGCGGGGACGGATGCGCGAGAGGACGGCTTCAGGGATGACGTCGGCGGAGGAGCAACGGGGACGAGTGCGGCGCGCGCGTTTCGCCGGGCAGGAGAGGCTTGTCGTCGGCACGCTGTCGGTCGGCCTGTTTCTGGCCCTTTGGCAAATCGTTGCCTTGTCGGGTGTCATCGATCCGATGTTCGTCTCATCGCCCTCGCGCATTGCGTCTGTGGCCCTGATGATGATCGACGAAAAAGATTTCTGGCGCGACGTTTCCGTGAGCACGCAGGAATTTCTGTACGGTTATCTCAGCGCCATTCTGGTTGGTGTGCCGCTCGGCCTGCTCGTTGGCTGGTCACGGCGGCTGCATTATCTGCTGGGGCCCATCATAGACATGATGAATGCGGTGCCGCGCGTCACCTTCCTGCCGATCCTTGTTCTCTGGTTTGGCATTGGCATCTGGTCGAAATTTGCCGTCGTCTTTTTGGGCGCGGTCATACCCATTCTCATCAGCACTTACTCAGGGGTGCGCACCAATGAAGCGCGCTTTCTGAGGGTTGCGCGCAGCTTCAGCGCCACGCGGCTTAAATTGTTCACGAGCATTATTCTGCCGGGCACCGTGCCCTTCATCTTTACAGGGCTGAAATACGCCTCCGGCCGTGCCTTGCTCGGCGTCGTCGTCGGCGAGCTTTATGCGGCGACAGCGGGCATCGGCCATATGATCGCGACCGCGGGCAACACGTTCCAGACGGATGTCGTGTTCTTCGGCGTTTTCCTGTTCACAATCACCGGCGTTGCGATGACGACCCTTCTTGACAGGCTTGAACGTCATTTCGAACGCTGGCGCGCGCCGGTGGGAGGCACCTCATGATGCGCGTCTACCGCACGCACGAGCGCCTGATTCTTGGCACAGCAATGATCCTGTTCATCCTGCTGGTATGGCAGGGCCTCGCCAGCGGCTGGTGGGCGGATCTGCTCAAGCCATTGTTCGGTGCAGGCACGGAAAAGCTGCGCGTGCGGCCCATCTTCATATCCTCGCCCGCCGCCGTCGCCAGCAAGGCATGGGAACTCTATGTCGTCACCGGCGAGATCTGGCGGCATTTGCGCGAGAGTGCGCTCGAGGTCGTTGTCGGCCTCGGAATGGCCATTCTCATCGGCATTCCACTGGGTCTCTGGGCGGGGCGTTCGCGCATCGCCTCCTATGCGCTGGAGCCTTTCATGTCGGCGCTGAACGCGACGCCGCAGGTCGCCTTCCTGCCGCTGATTGTGCTCTGGGTCGGCACGGGCTTTGGCTGCCGTGCGCTCATCATCTTCATGCTGACGCTGGTGCCCATTCTCATCAACGCACATGCCGCCGTCCGCACCGTTGACCCCCGCCTGTTGCGCGTTGCGCGCAGCTTCTCCTGTTCCGAATGGCACCTGTTCACGTCGATCATCCTGCCGGCTGCGGTGCCCTTTCTGCTGGCCGGGCTGCGCCTTGCCATCGGCCGCGCGATGATTGGTGTCGTGGTCGGTGAACTCTACGGCTCGGCCATTGGCATTGGCATCATGATCAACAAGGCAGGTGCCTTTTTTCAGACAGATACGGTCTTTGTCGGCGTCTTCACCATTGTCGCTGCGGGGCTGGGGCTGACTGAACTGCTGCGCCAGATCGAAAGGCGCGTCGAAATCTGGCGGCCGGGCCATATGGAGCAGTCCTCATGACGGGATCATCGATGCGGATCAAGCTCCAGGCGCGTGATGTCAGTCTTGCCTATCAGCAGCCGCGCACCGGCACGAGCCTGCTCGCGCTCGACCGGATCAATCTCGATGTGCGCGAGGGCGAGTTCGTCTCGGTCGTCGGCCCCTCGGGGTGCGGCAAGACGACATTCCTCTCCGTGGTCGATGGATTGATCCCGGCGAGCGGCGGCGAGATTCTCGTCGATGGCGTGGCGGTCACAAAGCCCGGCCCCGACCGCGCGGTGGTGTTTCAGGACGCTTCGCTCCTGCCATGGCGCACGGTGCTCGGCAATGTCGTCTATGGCCTCGAATGCGCCCATGTGAAAACGCGCGAGGCGCGTGAGCGCGCCCGGTATTTCATCGACATGGTGGGCCTGAACGGCTTCGAGGGGTCCTATCCGCATGAGTTGTCAGGCGGCATGCAGCAGCGCGTCAATCTCGCGCGCGCGCTGGTGATGGATCCCAAGATCCTGTTGATGGACGAGCCCTTTGCCGCGCTTGATGCGCAGACGCGCGAGACCATGCAGGAAGAGCTTCTGCGGATCTGGTTGAAGGCGGGCAAGACCGTGCTCTTCATCACCCATCAGATCGATGAGGCGATCTTCCTGTCCGACCGCGTGATCGTCTTCTCGGGTCGCCCGGGCCGCGTCAGGGCAAGTGTCGATATTGATATCGAGCGCCCCCGCAGCCTGCGCCTCAAGCGCGATCCGCGTTTTCACGCGCTCGAAGATCGGATCTGGGGATTGATCCAGGGCGAGCCAGAAAACTCCGATATCCCGCATGCGCAAACCGCAGCAGGATAGAGTAAAATGTCAACAAGCCGGACCATAAACGTCGGGCACCAGGGAGGAGCTTATGCGCAATCCAATTTCCAGATTCGGCACAGCGGCCTGCGCCGCAGGCGTTTTCTTGCTGGCAGCGGCGGGCAGCGTCCGTGCAGCAGATCTGATCCCCTTCAGAATGGGCATTTCCGCGCCTTCAGTGTCGATCCTGCCCGTCTATCTGGCCGAGGCCGGCGGCTTTGATCGCAAGAACGGCTTGCAGATGGAGATCATCAGCGCCGAGGGCGGAACGCGTGGCATTCAGGTGCTGCTCTCGGGTGAGATCCAGGCCATGCATGTGGGCCTTGCGCCTGCGATCCAGGCCAATCTGCAGGGCGCTGACCTGCGCCTCGTCGCCTCCAGCGTGAACACGCTGCCCTTCGCCATTTACGGCACCAAGGCAAAGACGCCGCCGCTTCCCAAGGGCAGCACGATCGGCATCAGCACCTTCGGCTCCGAGACCGACATTGCCATCAGCATCGCACTCAAGCAGATGGGCCTGTCGCGGGACGATATGACGATCTCGCAGATTGGCGGCACCACGCAGCGCTTCGGGGCCATGGTCGCCGGGCGTATTGATGCAGCGCCGCTTCTGGAGCCCGCGACGACGCTCGCCAAGGAGAAGGGCTTTGTCCCGATCCTCGATCTCGCCGCCGCCAGGACGCCATGGATCTTCGACGCTGTCGTCGTCACCCGCGCCTATGCGCAGGCGCAGCCGGACACGCTCACGCGCTTCCTCAAGGCCTATATCGAAAGCGCGCTGAAGGGTCTGGGCGACGAGGCCTGGGCGAAAGAGGTGATAGGCAAACGCTTCAAGATCACCGATCCGAAAGTTGTCGACGCGACCTATCGCGATTATGTGCGCATTCTCGCACGCGACCTCACGCCGTCGATGGATGGGGCCGCCAATGTCATCGCGCAGCTGAAGTCGATCAATCTGCCGGTCGGCAGCGAGAACCCGCGTGACTATCTCGACCTCAGCATCATGGACAAGCTGAAGGCCGAGGGCTTCATCGCGCAGATGCAGAAGCAATATAACGTCAACTGAGAAGCACGCCCCTGCGAAGCAGCAGCATCAAAAAGCCCGGCATCTTGCCGGGCCTGAAGATGTCCTGTCCGGTTTTGTCTCAATCGTCGCGCAGGTCGGGCAAGTCGCGCAGCATGGTGCCAAATCCATCTCGGGGCGCATGAATGCGCAGCCGTTTCTGGATCTCCCAGACCTTGCTGGCAACCGCATGGATCACCGGCACACCGAGATCCTGCTCCAGCATTTCAATCACCTCGAGGGTGCGCCATCCCGCGCCCTGGATGTAGATCGCCTGCGCGGTCGGATGGGCGAGAAACAGGCGCTTTGCATGCGCATAGAGCGCCATTGGCGAGATCTGCCCGACCGCCTGAAACGGGGCTTCGAGCGGCTCCATCGCCAGAATTTCGAGACCTGCTTGGGTCAGGTAATCGACGACAATCCGGTTTTGCAGCGCAGAATAGCTGGCGCCCACGATCCTGCGCACGCCGAGCGCGCGGAACGCTGTGACATGGTTCGAGCCCGCGGTGAAAAACTGCGCGCCATAGAGGTCTTCCCAGGCCTTGATGCGGCGGCGTTCGGCCTCGTAGCCGAGCAGCATGAAGGGCGGCGCGCCGGCCGGATGGATGACATCGCACCCGCCGCGCGCGAGACGATCAATGTCGCGCTCGTAATGCGGCAGGACGTTGTGAAACTCGGCTTCATCGCCGCGCTCGATGTCGAGATAGAGCGTGATCACTCCGACGCCGTCCGGCAACAGGCGGATGACCTCCTCGGGTGCGCCGGGGCGCATCGTCGGCATGATCATTCCAGCATTGCCGCGCCAACTTGAAAAGCCCATGTCGCCCTCTCACTTGCTGAGATTGATTTTCAGGCGTTCGATGACGTCTCGCGGCGTCTCGGCCATGCGCGCGATCAGCTTCTGCACGGACGGCCCGTCGAGTGGACTGATGTCGAGATCGAGCCTTTTCGCCTCGACCAGATAATCAGGATCTGCGTGCAGCTCCATAAAGGCCTTGCGCAGGATCGCGATGCGGTCTGCGGGGACCTCGGGCGGCGCGGCATAGGGCAGGGCCATGAAGAAGGGCGCTTCGGCGAGTTCGATCAGCCAGCGATCCTGATCATTTGCGGCCGCTTCACGCGCGGTGGGCACATCGGCGAAATCCGGATGACGCGTCGTGCGGCCAAATTGCACGAGGCCAATGATGCGCTTGCTGTCCAGCAGATCGCGTTGCCCGGCGCGGATGGAGGACACGCCCATCACGGTGCTCTCGAGTTCGCCGGTCTGCATCGCAAGCACGATGGGCGCGGCACCGGGATATCCCTTGACGATGGCCAGCGGCACTCCGAGCACATCGGCGGCGATATTGCCGAAGGCAAGATTGCTGGAACCGGGACCGCCCGCGCCGAAATTAATCTTCCGCTTTGACGCGCGCGCCTCATCGAGGCCCGCAATGCCGAAGTCTGAACGAATGAAGAGCAGGTAGGCGTCATCCTGATAGGAACTTGACGTGCCAAGCCAGTTGAACTGGACCGGGTTGAACCGCGGTCCGGGTTCCCCGAGGATGGCAAGTTGCGGCGCAGCGCGTCCGATGATGCCAATCTCCGTCCCATCGCGCGGGGCGGTGTTGAACAACTGGTTGGCTTGCGTGAGCCCGCCGGCGCCGGGCACATTGCGCACCACCACCCCCGGGTGACCGGGGATATATTTGGTCAGATATCGGCTGGTGAGCCTGGCGCTGATGTCGTAAATGCCGCCGGGCGCATAGCCCACCGTCAGGTTGACCGTCTTGCTGGAATAGACCTCCACGCGGCCTTGCGCGGCGCATGTGCCGCCTCCGGCGAGGAGGGCCATACCGATCGACGCCACGCATCGCAGCTGCGCTCCCAGACAGGCCATCACCCCTCCCGCATTCTTGATTGTCTTGCAGACTAGGCGCGCCTGATCACCGGCGCAAGCGAGCGTCTGCGTGCGACGCACGGCCAGATATTCGCGCTTGCCACGAAGCTCGCGGCTCAGCAGGATGCAGACTTCATCTCCGGGCGTCTGAACATGCTGACACGCCGCATCGCCGCTTTCGGGCTGGCCCTCGCCATGATCGCACCTGCCGCTGCGCGGGCGGATGATTTTTACCGGGGCAAGCAGATCAATTTGGTGGTCTCTTCCGATGTCGGCAACAGCTATGACACGTTCGCGCGCATGATCGCGCGGCGGTTGCCAAAATTCATTCCCGGCGAGCCCAATATCATCGTCCAGAACATGCCCGGTGCCGGCGGACTGCGCGCCACCAATTGGCTCTACACGATTGCGCCGAAGGACGGGCTGACAATCGGCATGATCAACAATACGCTGGCCTTCGATCCGCTCTACGGCAACAAGCAGGCGCAATTCGATGCCAGCCGATTCAACTGGCTGGGGACACCAAGCCGCGAGTCAGCGCTGCTCATCGTCTGGCATACGGTGCCGGTGCAGAAGCTGGAGGATGCGAGGACGCGCGAGATCGTTCTCTCGGCGAGCGGTGCCGGTTCGACGCCGGCCTTTTTTGCGCGCGTGCTGTCATCAGTCTTTGATTTGAAAGTGCGGATCATCCCTGGCTACAAGTCGCAGACGGAGTCCTTCCTGGCGATGGAGCGCGGCGAGAATGATGGCAATGCCTCGCCCTTCTGGTCGAGCTTGAAATCCGAATTTCCGCATTGGCTGGCCGAGAGCAAAGTCAGGCCGCTGGTCTATTATGGGGACCGCAATAGTGAAATTCGGGCACCTTACGCACTCGATCTCATTCAGGACCCGGAGCGGCGCGCAACGATGGACATTGCGCAGGCGGGCCTTGCAATGGGCCGCCCCATGACCGCGCCGCCCGGCGTGGATCCCGCCAAGGTCGGTGTTCTCAGGCAGGCGCTGACGCATTTGTTCAAGGACCCGGATTATCTGGCTGAATGCAAGCAGGCGTCGCTCAATTGCGCATCGCCCTCGAGCGGCGAGGACATGCTGCGCTTCGTCGACAGCATTTACGCCTCGCCGAAGGCTGCCGTTGAAAAGATCAGCGCGATCTACATGGAAGGCCAGCAGAAGTAAGCAGCCCTGGAACCTTCGGGAGACGCCTTCATGCAATTCGGCCTCTATGCGCCGGTGCCGCACGTCACCGTAGGGTCGCCCGAGATCGACGCCTCCGTCCGGGGCGCCCTGTCGCCGCTGCCGCCGGGTGTGGCGGACCCGGCCTATGAATTGACGCATGATGTGCTGCGTGCGGCCGACCGCGTGGGCTTTGACATTGTGCTCTTTGCGGAGCGGCATCTGGGTGCCGACATGGAAGCCTGGCTTCTGGCCGCCGCCATTGCGGCGCAAACCACGCGGATCAAGTCCATGGTCGCGGTGCATCCGGGGCTGTGGCATCCGATGATGATCGCAAAAATGGCCTCGACCCTTGACCGGATCGCCAAGGGGCGCATGTGCCTCAATCTCGTCACCGGATGGAACGTCGAGGAACATCGCATGTTTGGCGGCGACGTTCTGCTTGGCAGCGAAGAGCGCTATCTGCGTGCCGAGGAATTCGTGCATGCTTTGCGCGGGCTCTGGCGGGACACGCCCTTCACCCGCAAGGGTGAGGTGTTCGACATCGAGGCCGCTGAATTGCGGCTGAAACCGGCGACCGTGACGCCTCCCGACATCTTCACCGCGAGCCGCAGCGCGCGCGGGCTCGACATGGTCGCAGCGGTCGGCGACTGGTGGTTTCTTGATTATGACAAGGACGCGACGACCATCGACGCGGTGATGGACAGCCTGCGCCGCTCGATCAGGATCATGGACGAGAAGGCCGCGCGGCAGGGTCGCCGCATCCGCTACGCCTTGAATCCCTTCGTCGCCTTCGGTCCGTCGCGCGAGGCGGCGGCCGCACTGGCGCGCAGCGTGCTCGTGCGCGGCGCGGATGCGGATATGCGCAAAATTGAGACGCGCATTGGCCCGGCGATGAAAACGGGCTGCGTCGGCACGCCCGACCAGGTGCGCGCACAGATCCGCGCCTTTGCCGGGATGGGGATTGAATTCCTGCTGCTGAAATTCGTGCCCACGGTCGAGGCGGTGGAGGAAATAGGCCGCGAGCTGATTGAAACCGACGCGACGCGCGCGGCTCCTGAGGGCGTGAGAAGCTGAGCCTGCTTGAGGGCAAGACTTGACCAGGGATTGGGTGCGGAGGGGCGTTCGAGCCCAGCCTTGGGCGAAAGCCGGTCACGCTCCGCGCTGTCCTCCGACAGCCGGCACGGACCCTCTTGCCCGGGATCGCGCGGCGGGACAGGCCCGAACCGGTGCAGCCGGACTGGCTGCGGCCGTCGTGACTGTCTCCCGCCGCGTCGGGCGTCAGGCGATCAGCCGCCGTCGGCGACAAAGCCCGCAGCTTCAATGCCCTTGACGCCGACGATCTCGTCATTGTCGGATGTGTCGCCCGAGACGCCGACCGCGCCGATGATCTCGCCCTGCGCCGTCTTGATCAGGACGCCGCCGGCAACCGGCACGAGGCCCATCTCCGCCAGATGCGTCGCCGCGCTGATGAAGGCCGGGCGTTCTGCCGCCAGGGCCGCGAGCTTGCGCGTGCCAGACCCCATGCCGAGCGCGCCATAGGCCTTGGCGAAGGCGATGCGCCAGCGGATCAGGCTGGTGTTGTCCTCGAGGGAGGCGGCCTTCAGCGCGCCGCGCGCGTCGAGGACGACAATGCCCATCGGGTTCATCTTCTGGTCGCGGGCATGGGCGAGGCCCGTTTCAATCATCTTGTTGGCGGCTTCGAGCGTCAGTGCAGTCATGGTACCCTCCTTGAACGGATCAGTTTGTCTCGCAAGCTCCGGGCGGCAGGTCAAGGAAGGGCCAGATATGCAGATGCACGAGCTTCGGCGCGCGGTGGTCGCCGCCGGTCTGGAAATGAACCGGCTCGGGCTGAACCAGGGCACGTCGGGCAATATTTCCGTCCGCTGCGGCGCGGCCATGCTGGTGACGCCGACGGCGACGCCCTACGACAGATTGTCGCCCGACATGCTGGCGTCCATGCTTCTCGCAGATGAGGCGGGGCGGTTCTCCGGCCCCAAGGCACCGTCGAGCGAATGGCGTTTTCACCGTGACATCTACCGCGCCCGGCCCGATGTCGGCGCCATCGTGCATTGCCACGCGACCTATTCGACGGTGCTGTCGATGCTGCGGCTGGGCATCCCGGCGGCGCATTACATGATTGCGGCCTTCGGGGGCGCGCAGATTCTCTGCACGGATTATGCGCCTTACGGGACGGCGGAATTGTCCGCGTTGACGGTGGCGGGATTGGGACCGCGGCACGGCGTGCTGCTCGGCTCGCACGGCATGATCGCCACGGGCGTGGATTTGGACTCCGCCCTGTGGCGCGCGGTGGAGCTGGAGACGCTGGCCAGACATTATTATCTGGCGCGCGCGATTGGCACGCCCGTGGTGCTGGGAGACGCGCAGATTGCAGACTTGATCCCGCGCTTTGCGGCTTATGGGGTGAAGTAGAACTGAGGTGTGTGCAGCCTTCTCCCGCGGGCGGGAGAAGGGAGGCGCCTGGCTAAATTTTCGCTTCTTCCCATTGCGCCAGAGCGCTTTCGATGAAGGCTTGCGTTGCACCCAATGCGTTGAGCGGGTCGAGAATGCGGTCGATCTCGTCGCCCGTCAGCACCGAGGCTGCCGCATCTGCCTTCACCACGTCGGAGAGGCTCCGGCCCGTCGCGCCGACGTCGCGCGCGGCTTTTTCCACCAGCGCGAAAGCTTCCGCGCGGCCCAGATGCGGGGCCAAAGCCAGCGACAGCATTTCTGTCATCGGCAGGCCATGCAGCGCGTCGAAATTGGCGCGCATCCGGTCGGCATCAACGTTCAGCCCGGCCAGCGTGTCGGCCATATTGGCGAGCGCGCCGGCGCAGAGCTTTACCAGCTCGGGCAGGGCACCCCATTCGCTTTGCCAGCCGCCGAGTGAGCGCTCATGTTCCTGCGCCATGCCCGACAGCAGCGTCGCCACAAGACCCGGCGTGCGCAGCGCGGCAGCGACCGTCAGCATGCAGCGCACGGGATTGCGCTTGTGCGGCATGGCGGACGAGCCGCCGCGTCCGGCTTCCGCCGGTTCGAAAGTTTCGCCGAGTTCGAACTGCATCATCAGCGCGACGTCGCGGGCGATCTTGCCGGCTGCGCCGGTCGCAATGGCGAGTTCGCTGGCGAGCGCCAGCAGCGCCCCGCGCCGCGTGTGCCAGGGCAGCGGCACGCCGATCCGGGCCTGCGCCCGCGCGGGGGGATAGGCATTGAGCGCCGCGAGACGGTGCGCCAGCGCCTGCGCCGTCGCCGCGCCATACGTGCCCAGCGAGCCCAGCGTGCCGGCGGCCCCGCCGAGCTGGGCGACGAGCGCCGCGCCTGCCTGTGCGCGCAGGCGGGTGCGGCTTTCGGAAATCGCCAGCATCCATTGGGCCGCCTTGAGGCCAAAGGTGATCGGCGTCGCGGGCTGCAGCAGCGTGCGGCCGAGCATGGCGGTCGTCGCATGGGCGCGGGCAAGGGCGGCGGCCGCATCGGCCAGGCGCGTCATCTGCGCGTCGATCAGCACGAGGGCGTCGCCCAGCTGCAGCACGAGCGCGCTGTCGATGACATCCTGGCTGGTCGCCCCGAAATGAACGCTGGGCGCGGCATCGGGGCGTATCGCCCGCACTGCGCCGGTCAGCAGCTTTACAAAGGGAATTGCGAGTGTCCCGCCCTTGAGGGCTTCGGAGAACAGGGCCTGTTCGTCGAACTCAAGTGTGGCAGCCACTGCGGCGATGGTCTCCGCGACAGGTCGGGGAATAAGGCCAGCGTCGGCCTGCGCGGCGGCAAGGGCACCCTCAAAGGTGGCCATGTGTCGCAGCAGGGCACCGTCGGCCATGGCAGCAGCCATGTCCGGGGTGGTGGAGTAGGTGTCGTTGAGCGTCAGCATGGGGGCAAGAATATCAGTCTTTCACCCAAGATCGAAGCAAAACGGCAAAAACGATCACGCAGGGCCCGGATTGCAGACTTTTTCCATGTACCGGCGGGCACCGACACAGAGCGGCGCTCGCCCCGAAGCAACAAGGAGCGAGACCTCATGGACCGTCGCATTTTCCTGAAATCCCTTCTGGGTGTCGCTGGCGCCGCTGCGGCCGCCAGCGTCCTCACCTCGCAGGCCGAGGCTTCGCCTCTCCTTGCCGAGCTGCAGGCTATGGACGCAAAGGGCACAAATCCCTTGAAGACGACTGCGGTCGACGCAGATTTGCCGGCGGCAGGCGCTGTGGACGCGCAATATTATTATGGCCGCCGGCCGGTGTATCGCCGTCGTTACGTGCGCCCGGTTTACCGCAGGCGCATGCGCCGCTGCCGCACCGTGATCAATCGCTGGGGCCGCCTGGTCCAGCGCTGCTGGATCGGCTGACCCCGGTCATATGTTCCCATCATCAGGGCGCCGCTTTCGAGCGGCGTTTTTTGTACCAGACGACATACGACTTATGTCTGCCGCGATGGAGGCCTGGTCCCGGTGACCCGTTGACCTGAATCAATGCCCCGCCCGCGCTCCCGGGCGAGTGTCCGCGCTGTGATATCGCGCGCGGTTCGGGGCCTCCCCGACCGTGTGACATCCACCGGGGCACTTCATATGGCACAGACAGGAACAGCAGGGCTCGCGCCCGCGCCCAAGGGCATGTCCAAGGGCATGACGCCCGGAGAACTCGGCCTCGTCATCAGTGGCGTCGCGATGGCGGCGCTCTGGACGCTGATCATGGCGAAGGCCTGGACACCCGAATATGCCTTTCATGCGGGGCTGTTTGCCATTGTTAGCGTCGCGACGGTCTTCGCGGTGATCAATCGCTACCATGCGCGCCCGGCGATTCTGCCGCCGCAGGAAATTGACGGCAAGCCGAACTATAATATGGAGCCGGTGAAATTCGCGACCATCGCAGCTGTGTTCTGGGGCATTGCGGGTTTCGCGGTCGGCCTGATCATCGCCTCGCAACTGGCGTTTCCGGCGCTGAACTTCGATCTGCCCTGGACGGCGTTCGGTCGCATGCGGCCGCTGCACACCTCGGCGGTGATCTTTGCCTTTGGCGGCAATGTGCTCCTTGCAACATCCTTCTATGTCGTGCAGCGCACCTGCCGCGCGCGGCTCGCCGGCGATCTCGCGCCCTGGTTCGTGGTGCTCGGCTATAATTTCTTCATCGTTATCGCGGGCACGGGCTATCTGCTCGGCATCACCCAGTCGAAGGAATATGCCGAACCCGAATGGTATGCGGATATCCTGCTCACCATCGTGTGGGTGACCTATTTCCTCGTCTTCCTCGGCACGGTCATCAAGCGCAAGGAACCCCACATCTATGTGGCGAACTGGTTCTATCTTGCCTTCATCCTGACGATTGCTGTCCTGCATCTGGGCAATAATCCGTCAATCCCGGTGTCGATCTTCTCGTCGAAATCCTACATCGTCTGGTCGGGCGTGCAGGATGCAATGGTGCAATGGTGGTACGGCCATAATGCGGTGGGCTTCTTCCTGACCGCAGGTTTTCTCGCCATCATGTATTATTTCATCCCGAAGCGGGCCGAGCGTCCTGTCTATTCCTACAGGCTCTCGATCATCCACTTCTGGGCGCTGATCTTCATGTACATCTGGGCTGGCCCCCATCATCTGCATTATACGGCGCTGCCCGACTGGGCGCAGACGCTGGGCATGACCTTCTCGATCATGCTGTGGATGCCGTCCTGGGGTGGCATGATCAACGGCCTGATGACGCTGTCGGGCGCGTGGGACAAGCTGCGCACCGATCCTGTGCTGCGCATGCTGGTCGTCTCCGTCGCCTTCTACGGCATGTCGACCTTCGAGGGTCCGCTGATGTCGATCAAGGCGGTCAATTCGCTCTCCCATTATACTGACTGGACCGTCGGCCACGTGCATTCGGGCGCGCTGGGCTGGGTCGGCTACGTCTCCTTCGGCGCGATCTACTGTCTGGTGCCGTGGCTCTGGAACAAGCCGAAGCTCTATTCGCTCAGGCTCGTGAACTGGCACTTCTGGGTCTCGACGCTGGGCATCGTCTGCTACATCAGCGCGATGTGGGTGGCGGGCATCATGCAGGGCCTCATGTGGCGTGCCTACACCTCCTTTGGCTTCCTTGAATATTCGTTCCTGGAAACGGTCGAGGCCATGCATCCCTTCTACATCATCCGCGCTTTCGGCGGCGCTCTCTACCTCGCCGGCGCGCTGATCATGGTGTGGAATATTTACAAGACCATCGTCGCGCCGGTTGAGAAATCGCAAACCAGCGCGGCGCCTGCTCTCGTGCCTGCCGAATAAGGGGCGCCATCATGTCACTCTGGAACAAGCACGCGATTGTCGAGAAGAACTCGATCCTCCTGCTGCTGGGCGTCCTGGTCGTCATCTCGATCGGGGGCCTTGTGGAAATCCTGCCGCTCTTCTACCTGAAGAGCACGATCGAAAAGGTGGAGGGCGTGCGTCCCTACACCCCGCTCGAACTGGCGGGATTCAACATCTACGTCCGTGAGGGCTGCTACAATTGCCATTCGCAGATGATCCGCGCCCTGCGGGACGAGGTGGAACGCTACGGCCATTATTCTCTCGCGGCCGAGAGCATGTACGACCATCCCTTCCAGTGGGGCTCGAAGCGTAACGGACCCGATCTCGCGCGCGTCGGTGGAAAATATTCAGATGACTGGCAGCGCCGTCATCTGACCAATCCGCGCGCCGTGGTGTCAGGCTCGATCATGCCGGGCTATCCCTTCCTCGCGCAGGCGTCGCTCGATGCCGACAAGATCGACGAGCATATGAAAGTGCTCGCCATCGAAGGCGTGCCCTACAGCGACGAGATGATCGCCAAGGCGAGCATCGACCTGAAGGCACAAGGCTCCGACGACGATCCCAACGCCGCCGATCTGATCAGGCGCTATCCCAAGGCCAATGCGCGTGCCTTCGGAGAGCAGAAGGGCGTGATCACCGAAGCCGATGCGCTGATTGCCTATCTGCAGTCGCTTGGGACGGCGATCGACTTCAAGATCTACGACGACAAAGCGAACATGAGGTGAGGCCATGAATCTTCAACCCTACCTGCACGACGCACAAATTTTCAGCCTGGTCTCTGTGTGCATCACCTTCACCGGCATCGTCGTCTACGCGCTCTGGCCGTCAAAGCAGTCGACATTCGATCACATGTCCCGTCTCCCGCTGAACGAGGAATGAGCGATGAGCATCACCTCGCCTGAAAAGGATCATGTCGACGCTTATAGCGGGATGTCGACCACCGGCCACGAATGGGATGGCATTCGCGAGCTGAACACGCCGCTGCCGAAATGGTGGCTGAACATTTTCTACGCCTGCATTGTCTGGTCGCTGGGCTATTGGGTGGTCTATCCATCCATTCCGCTGGCGACCACCTACACCAAGGGCGTGCTTGGCTATTCCTCGCGCGGCGAAGTCACGCAGGAGCTTGCCGATCTCACGCGCGCCCGCGCGCCCATGGTGACAGCGCTTGCGGCGGCGTCCTTCGTCGATATTCAAAAGGACCCGAAGCTCCTGGCCTTCGCGCGCGCGCAGGGCAAGGCGGCATTTGGTGACAATTGCGCGCCGTGTCATGGCGCGGGGGGCGGCGGCTCGAAAGCCTTCCCCAACCTCGTGGATGATGACTGGCTGTGGGGCAATGGCTCGCTGGAAGACATCCAGCTGACGCTCACGCATGGCATTCGCTCGGCCGATGCGCAGGCGCGCATGGGCAATATGCCAGCCTTCGGCGACGGTGTGCTGAAGCCGACGGACATCAGCCTGGTCGCAGATTACGTGCGCTCACTGGCGGACCTGCCAGTCGATAAGGCCGTCGATTTGAACGCTGGTGCCAGGGTCTTCGCCGAAAATTGTGCGGCGTGCCATGGCGACGCTGCCAAGGGCAATAATGAACTGGGCGCGCCGAACCTGACGGACCAGATCTGGCTCTACGGTTCGGACAAGGCGACCATTGTGGAGGGCCTCGTCAAGGGGCGCGGCGGTATCATGCCGAACTGGGGTGAACGCCTCGATGCCGGCACGATCAAGGCACTCGCGGTCTATGTCCGCACGCTGGGCGGCGGCCACTCGTTGAAATGAGAATACATGCGCCCCCGCATGTCCGGTGGCGCGTCCATCCAGCCCGAACCTTGAACTCGTGGCGGAGCGAAACAGACGATGAGTGTCAAGCAGCAGCAGGCGCGTGAGGCCGCCCTCGAGGCCAGGGGCCTGGAAGGCGCACTTTATGCCGAGCACGAGAAAATCTACCCGCAAGGTGTGCGCGGCCGGTTCCGCACGATCAAATGGGCAATCCTCGCCGTCACGCTTGGCATCTATTACTTCCTGCCGTTCGTGCGCTGGGATCGTGGGCCGAGCGCGCCCTCCCAGGCCGTGCTCGTCGATCTCGAACATCGCCGCTTCTATTTCTTCTTCATCGA
>CAIWVR010000006.1 GCA_903916165.1 uncultured Hyphomicrobiales bacterium
GTCGACGCATTGGCGAGGCGGATGCGGATGCGGGCGCGGGGCGGGGCTTCCACCTCCTGTGCATCGATTGAGCCATTGACGAAGACGAGCGGTTCGGCCGCCTCGTCGCGCCAGTCAGCCAGCAGACAGGGCAGGTCGTGATCGACTGTCGGGGGCGTTTGCTCCTCGACAATGAGCAGTCCGGCAAGCCCGCGCGCCATCTGCGCATTGGCCTGCGTGCGTAGAGAGGGATGAAGCAGGAAGATGCCGGCGTCAGGCGGTGTGAAGGCCAAGTCGAAACCATCCGACGGCGCCACCGGCTTCTGGGTCCGCGGCGAGGCACCATCGAAGGCATTGGGCAGCCGCACGCCGCGCCAGTGGAGGGCGAGTGGCGTGTCGAGGCGGTTGTCGAGCCGGATCTTGAGCAGGTCGCCAAGCTTCACGCGCAGCACAAGGCTGAAGGGGGCGGGGCCGAAGCTGAGGATGTCCGACTCGGGAGCAGGGTCTGGCCGCAGCCGCATCCTGCCCTTGCGGGCAGTCAGGGTCGCACCCTGCTGCGCCTGCGCCTTGTCGGGCGGGCCCAGAGCAGCCGCGAGGGTGGAAGCCATCAAGGCCCGGCGTGTGAGCGTCATTCTTGTCGGTCCCGCGCGGCTTCACCATTTCTGACGGCGGACATAAGCCCTCAGATAGTCAATGAACAGGCGCGACTTCAGGGGCAGGTAGCGCCCGTGCGGATAGAGCGCGTAGATCGGTCGCTGTGGCGGTTCGTGAGTCTGGAAAATCTGGACGAGACGGCCTGATGACAGATCCTCCTCAATGAAATAGCTCGGCAGCAGGGTCACGCCCAGCCCGGCAAGGGCGCTGGCCCTGAGGGCGAACACGCTGTTGGTGAACAGGGGCCCGGCGACTTTCACCGCGACCTGACCCTCCGGCCCCAGGAAGCGCCAGGTCGAATCGGGTGAAATCGAGCGGTGCAGCAGGCAGGCGTGATTTGCGAGGTCTGCCGGATGCTGCGGATGGGTGTGTTTTTCAAGATAGGCTGGGCTCGCCAGCGCCGGCCAGCGCACCTCGCCCAGCTTGGTCGAGATAATGCTCATGTCCTCGATCGCATGCATCCAGACGGCGAGGTCATAGCCCTGGTCGATGAGGTCGAAGGGCGAAAAGCTCGTGTCGGTGAGAATCAGTGAAATCTTGATGTCGGGATGGAGCAGGGAGAACTCGGCCGCCATAGGTGCCAGATGCACATTGCCGAAGGCCATTGAGGCCAGGATCTTCAGCGTTCCGCGCGGTTCGTCGCGCGAGCGTGTGATGGACTGCTCGGCCTCCTCGAAGGCGGCGAGCATGTTTTGCCCGAAGGTGAGATATTCCTGCCCCGCCTCGGTCAGCGACAATTGCCGCGTGGTGCGGTTCAGCAGGCGCGCGCCCAGATGATCTTCCAGTTGACGCAAATGCGAACTGGCGAGGGCGCGCGACATGCCAAGCTCCTGCGCCGCCTTGGACAGGCTGCCGGTCTGGGCGATCCGCACGAAGGTTTCGATGGCTTTCAGGCGGTCCATGGCATCCCCGGCGAGAGCCCTGATCTTGAGCCAGGCAGGACCCATTGTCAAAAAAACCTGATCAATCATGTCATGAATCGGTGCTATGCGGCGCAATTATGCGCCCGTATGACTTCTCCCTGAGGAAACGCCCAAGGAGAGGACATCCATTGTCCCTGTCGCTGAAACCGCTCTCTCCCGCTTGCGGGTTGGAAATCTCCGGTCTGGACCTGCGCCAGCCCGTGGATGCGGTGACCGCGAATGCGATCCGCAAGGCCTTCGACGAGAATATCGTCGTTGTCTTTCGTCAGCAGGATCTGTCAGAAGAAAATCAACTCCGGGCTGCCGAAATATTTGGCAAGGTAGCCCTTCGGAAGAAGCCGGTCAGCGGACCCGGGCCCGGAGGTGACTTCGACACGCCATTCATGCTCGTCACGAATATTGTGGAAGATGGCAAGGCCATTGGTGCCTTCGGCGATGGCGAAATGTGGTTCCACCACGACACGAGCTATTATCCCGAGCCCCACCGCGCGACGCTTCTCTATGCCATGAAGCTGACGACCTCGGGCGGCGAGACCAGCTTCTCCAACATGTACAAGGCCTATGAGATGATCCCGCGCGCCTTGCGCGACCGGCTCGAGGGCAAAAAAGTGCTGCAAATGCACGATTACAAGCGCCGCGAGCGGATCGACGTCGACAGCGCCGATCTGTCGCGCATCCGCCACCACGTGCAGCCGCTCTTCATCACCCATCCGGCGACGGGCCGGAAGGCGCTCTATGTGAGCCGCCTGATGAGCGCGCGAATCGAGGGGTTTTCGCGCACCGAGAGCGAGGAAATCCTCGAGCAGCTGTTCGATATTTCCGAGGATCCGTCGATCGTCTATCAGCACAGCTGGGCGCTGGGTGATCTGGTGATCTGGGACAATTGGTGCTCGATCCACGCCCGCGCCGATTTCCCGCGCGAGGAACCCCGCCTGATGCGCCGCCTGACCATCGAGGGGCAGGCCATGAGCTTCTAGGGGATAACGAGATTGTCAGCCGGGTAACCTGAAAAATCAGGACCGGCAGGGCAAAGCGCCCGGACCGACAGGGAGGCGGTCCGGGCGTTTTTTTGTTTGGGGGGTGGGGGAGTTCCAACAGTCTGGCGGGTTTTGCGGCGGAGGTGTTGGAACTTTGGTGTCAGGCGTCGCCAAAGATTCGCTTCAGGTCGCGCGCACCGTGGAGTACGCGAACAATTTCGGCGTCGCGGTCGATCGCCTGATACAGAATCAAATAATTGCCGACCGTCGCGACCCTGAGTCCGCGACGAATATCGTCCCGCAACACGCACATTTCCGGGTTGTCCCCCAGAAGCCGGCACCGGCCCTGAACGATCTCGATCCAGTTTGCGGCTGCGCTCGGATTATCGACTGCGATTTTTTCCGCGATGGCGGCGATGTCGGA
>CAIWVR010000007.1 GCA_903916165.1 uncultured Hyphomicrobiales bacterium
CATCATCAGCAGCGAGGGGGAGACGATCACCACGCGCAGGCGGTGCGCGCGCTGCACGACATCGTCAAAATGTTCCATCAGATCGGCATAGATCGATTCCGAAGGCACGAACAGCAATGCCATGTCCTGCGTTTCATTGGGCAGAAGATAGCGTTCGGCAATGTCCTTCACATGTTTGGCGACATCCGCGCGCACGCGGGTCATCGCCGTCTGCCGGGCCTCGTCCGCGCCCGCGTCGCGCAGGGCGGTGAAGGCTTCGAGCGGGAATTTGGCATCCACCACCATGACGCGCGGATCGCCGGGCAGGCGGATCACGCAATCGGGACGCCGCCCGTTCGACAAAGTGAACTGGAATTCATAGGCGCCTGTCGGCAGGCCGTCGCGGATGATCGCTTCCATCCGCCCCTGCCCGAAGGCGCCGCGGCTCTGCTTGTTGGACAGAATGTCTTTCAGCGACACGACCTCCTGCGTCAGGCCGGAAATCTTCGTCTGGGCAGCGTCGATCACGGCGAGCCGTTCGCCAAGCTTTGCCAGATTGTCGGACGTCGACTTGGCGCTGGCCTCGAGCCCCTGTCCAACGCGCTGGCCCACCGTATCGAGCCGCTCGCCCAGCGTGCGCGCGAGGTCCGACTGGCGGTTGCTCAGCACCTCGGCCATGGATTGCAGGCGGCCGGACAATTCCGCATTCATGCGGCCAAGATCCGCCATCTTGTCATCGAGCTCATACTGGCGCTCGCGCTCGGCGGCATGTTCCTCCAGCCGTGCGGCATGGGCGCGCGAGACCGAGCGCGCCAAAGCGAGCACGGCAAGAAGCGTCAGCACGACGCAGCCCGCTGCAACCTGCGCCAGGGTGACGGACAGGCCGCCGAGGTTGAAAAGAATCACGTCCATCATCGCAGCCTAGCAAACTTCCCGGCCAGATGCGAACATAAAGTGAACATTGCGCCGAGATTGACCCCAAACCGCCGCGCGCTTATCTCCTGCGCACGCGAGCGCATTTTCGAACCCGAGCGAACCATGGCCATCCTGTCCATCATCGAGATACCCGATCCTCGCCTCAAGCTGGTTTCCGAGCCGGTGGCGCATGTCGACGCGTCGGTGCGCAAGCTCATGGATGACATGATGGAGACCATGTACGACGCGCCCGGCATCGGGCTGGCGGCGATCCAGGTGGCGGTCGCCAAGCGCGTTCTGGTGCTCGACGTGGCGCGCGAGGGCGAGGAGCCGCAGCCCCTGTTTATCGCCAATCCGGAGATTGTCTGGGCGTCGGAAGAGCTGAATGTCTACCAGGAAGGCTGCCTGTCGATCCCCGATTATTACGGCGACGTCGAGCGGCCCAGCCGCGTGCGCGTGCGCTACCTCGACCGTGATGGCAAGGTGCAGGAAATGAACGCCGACGGCCTGCTCGCCACCTGCGTCCAGCACGAGATCGACCATCTCAACGGCGTGCTGTTCATCGACCATCTCTCGCGGCTCAAGCGCGATCGCGTGATGAAGAAATACACCAAGGCCGCGCGCCTGCGCTCGGAAGCCTGATGGGCATGTCCATGCGCGTCGTCTTCATGGGTACGCCCGATTTTTCCGTTCCCGTGATGACAGAAATTCTGGGACAGGGGCACGAGATCGTGGCTGTCTATACGCGTGCGCCCAAGCCGGCGGGACGTGGCATGGACCTGCGCCTGTCGCCCGTGCATGCGCTGGCGAACACATTTGGGATCCCCGTGTTCACGCCGAAATCCTTGCGTGACGCGGACGAACAGACACGCTTTGCCGCGCTCGACGCCGACATTGCTGTCGTCGTCGCCTATGGCCTCATCCTGCCCAAACCTGTTCTTGACGCACCGCGGCTGGGCTGCCTCAACCTGCATGCCTCGCTGCTGCCGCGCTGGCGCGGTGCCGCGCCGATCCAGCGCGCCATTATGGCGGGTGACGCCGAGAGTGGCGTGATGGTGATGAAAATGGAGGAGGGGCTCGACACCGGCCCCGTCGGCATGGCCGAGCGTATCGCGATCACGCCTGACATGACGGCTGGCGAGTTGCACGACAGGCTTTGCGTCATCGGTGCCGATCTGATGGCGCGCGCGCTCGCCGCCGCCTCGCGTGAGTCGCTGCAGTTCACGCCGCAGTCGGACGAGGGCGTGACCTATGCGCACAAGATCGAAAAGGCCGAGGCGAAAATCGACTGGTCGCGCGATGCGCAGAGCCTGCATGACCATGTGCGTGGTCTGTCGCCGTTTCCCGGCGCCTTCTTCGAGGCCGATCTCGGTCGCGGGCCCGAGCGCGTGAAAGTGCTGCGGTCGAAAGTTGCAGAAGGTCACGGGCCTGCAGGCACCTTGCTCGACGATGCGCTCACCATCGCCTGCGGCGAGGGCGCATTGCACGTGCTCGACGTCCAGCGCGCCGGCAAGGGACCGATGAAGGCGCAGGAATTTCTGCGCGGCGCACGGCTCGCCAAGGGCGCGCAATTGCCCGTTGGCGCCTGAGATGGCGCGTTATCGGCTCGACATCGAATATGATGGCGCGGCATTCTGCGGCTGGCAGCGGCAGGCCAATGCGCTCACCGTGCAGCAGGTTATCGAGGATGCCTTGACGCTGGTCGACGGCCGCAAGGCGATCATCCGTGGCGCGGGCCGCACCGACACCGGCGTTCACGCAACTGGCCAGGTGGCGCATGTCGAATTGCGCAAGGACTGGCGCCCGGACCGGCTGCGTGACGCGGTCAATGCCAATATGCGTCCCCATCTTGTCGCTGTGCGTGCGGCGTCCATTGTCGCCGATGATTTCGATGCGCGCCATTCCGCACTCCGGCGGCATTATTTTTATCGCATCGTCAACCGTCGCGCGCCGCTGACCGTCGATGCCGGGCGGGCCTGGCTCGTCAAGGCACCGCTCGATGCGCATGCGATGCATGAGGCGGCGCAGGCCCTTGTCGGCAAGTTCGATTTCACGACATTCCGCGACGCGGATTGCCAGGCCCAGAATCCGGTGCGCACCTTGGAGCGGCTCGACGTGTCGCGCGTCGGCGACGAGGTACATGTCACCACGTCCTCACGCTCCTTCCTGCATCGTCAGGTGCGCTCGATGGTTGGGTCCATCGAGCATGTCGGTTCCGGCAAATGGCGCGCGCGTGACCTGCGCGAGGCCTTGCTGTCGGCCGATCGGTCGCGCTGCGGCACGGTGGCACCACCCACGGGGCTCTATCTCATTGGCGTTGATTATTGAGCCAGCAGCGTGAGCTGGCCGGTGCCAGTCAGCCGAAATAGGCGTCGAGCACGCGTCCATAAATGAGCGCCAGCCGCTCCAGATCGGCGACTGGCGTGCGCTCGTCCACAGCATGCATGGTCTGGCCGACGAGACCAAACTCCACGACCGGGCAATGCGCCTGGATGAACCGCGCATCCGACGTGCCCCCGGTCGTCGACAGCACAGGCCGCCGCCCCGTCTCTGCCGCGACGGCCTCGGTGACCAGATCCACGAAGGGGCCGGGCGAGGTCAGGAAGGCGACCGCGTTGGTCGGATCAAAGGCGAGGTCGAGGCGGGCGTCGGGCTCGGCGGCGCGGACGCGGGCGGCGATCTCGGCCGCGAGCGTGTCGGGCGTCCAAAGGTCGTTGAAACGGATGTTGAAGGTCGCGCGCGCCGCGCCGGGAATGACATTGGTCGCCGAATTGCCGACATCGACCGTCGTGACTTCAAGATTGCTGGCGTCGAAATGCGCGGTGCCGGCGTCGAGCGGCGATGCTTTCAGCGCGGCCAGCACGCGCACCATGCGCGGCACGGGATTGTCGGCGAGATGCGGATAGCCGACATGGCCCTGCTTGCCATGGATCGTGAGGCGCCCGGTCAGCGAGCCGCGCCGGCCGATCTTGATCATGTCGCCCAGCGCATCCGGATTGGTCGGCTCACCAAGGATGCAATGGTCGAAGGTTTCCCCGCGCGCCTTCGCCCAGTCGAGCAGCTTCACCGTGCCGTTGACGGCAGGACCTTCCTCGTCGCCGGTGATCAGGAAGGCGATCGACCCCTTCGGGGTCCCATGGGTCGCAACATGCGCGATGGCAGCGGCCATGCTGGCGGCGAGCCCGCCCTTCATGTCGACCGCGCCGCGTCCCCAGAGCTGGCCTTCGGTGACTTCAGCCGAGAAGGGCGGAAACCGCCAGTGCGCGGCATCGCCTGGCGGCACGACGTCGGTGTGCCCGGCAAACATCAGGCAGGGCGCTTGCGTCCCGATGCGGGCGTAAAGGTTGTCGATGTCGGGCGTGCCGGGTGCTGAAAAGGTCACGCGCTCGCAGGCGAAGCCTACGGCTGACAAATAACGCTGGACAACATCAAGCGCACCCTCGTCCGCTGGCGTCACTGAAGCGCAGCGGATGAGGTCGCGGGCGATGTCGAGTGCGCTGGTGGTCATGATCTGGGCGTGGACCGAATCCCGAGTTCAAAGAGCGTCCAGAGGATCACGACGACAAGGCTCGCGTCCAGCACCCAGGGGCTCCAGAAGGGGACCATGTCGGGCACGCGTGGTGTGATCCAGTGGGCCGCGCCTGTGAACAGCGCGAGCACGAGCGGCAGGCCCGCGAGCGAAGGTGCGCGGCCCATCGCGCGGAAACGCTTGGCGGAGAGATTGTACCAGCACACCCCGGTCAGCAGGATGATGAAGGCATAGACCATCAGATAGAGATAGACGCCCAGCGTGGTCGGATCGAACAGGCCGCGGCGCGACAGGTCGCTGTTGGCGAAAGGCGCGATCACGAACCAGATGACGGATGCGACAAGGACGATGGAGCCCGCCAATGCCGTGCCGAGCCACCATGTCTCGCGCGTGATCTCGCCCTTGTCCGTGCGGAACAGGAAGCGAAACCCCTCGGCCGTCAGGATGCCGGCCATCAATCCCTCAGAAGTTCGTTGATGCCGGTCTTCGAGCGGGTCTGCGCATCGACGGTCTTCACGATCACGGCGCAATAGAGCGACGGGCCGGGCGTGCCGTCCGGCAGCGGCTTGCCGGGCAGGTTGCCCGACACGACGACGGAATAGGGTGGCACATAGCCGACATGAACCTGGCCGGTGGCGCGGTCGATGATCTTGGTCGAGGACGAGAGGAACACGCCCATCGAGAGGACCGAGCCCTCGCCGACAATCACGCCTTCGACCACTTCCGAACGGGCGCCGATGAAGCAATTGTCTTCGATGATGGTGGGGTTTGCCTGCAGCGGCTCCAGCACGCCGCCGATGCCGACGCCGCCCGAGAGATGCACATTCTTGCCGATCTGCGCGCAGGACCCGACGGTCGCCCAGGTGTCGACCATGGAATTGGCGCCGACATAGGCGCCGAGATTGACGAATGAGGGCATCAGCACGACGCCGGGCGCGATATAGGCCGAGCGGCGCACGATGCAATTGGGGACAGAGCGGAAGCCAGCGGCACCATGCTGATCGGCGGTCCAGCCATCGAATTTGGAGGGCACCTTGTCCCACCAGCTCGACCCGCCGGGGCCACCCGAGATTGGGGCCATGTCATTGAGCCGGAAGGACAGCAGGACCGCCTTCTTCAGCCATTGATGCACGACCCAGGCCTCCGGGCCGGTCTTGCCTTCAAGCTTTTCGGCGACGCGGGCCTGGCCGCTGTCGAGGAGATTAAGCGCCTCGTTCACTGCCTCGCGCACGGCGCCCTTGGTGGACGGACCGATATTGTTGCGGTCCTCGAAGGCGGCTTCGATGGTCTTGGCGAGATCGGCGTGTGACGCTGTCTGTGTCATGGGGCTCCCCGGGCGCAGGTCTAAATCTTGCCGCGAGGTATCCTTCGCGCGGGCGCGCGCGTCAAGCTGCCTTGATCTTGTCGATCAGCGAGGGGTCGGCGGCGATGAGCTTCAGGAGAAGGAACGTCGGCCAGCTCGGCTGCGCCTCGCCGCGCTCATATTTGGAGAAGGAGTTCGGCGAGCCGGTGAGCAGCTGGCTGGCTTCTTTTTGTGTGAGGCGCGTGGCCTTGCGAACGGATTTGGCGAGTATTTTCATTTCGGAGCGGTAGAGATTGCGAAGCTCGATGAAGGCATCATCCATTGGGTCCGCGTCCGAGCCGATGAAGACCGCGTCGCCGTCGTCTGCCGGAAAGAATCCGACCACTTCGACAATTTTTTTGCGCCCCATATATTCGACAGTCTCCATTCGTCGTTGGCGCGTGAGCACGGCGCCTGTCTCTGGATGGATCATTGTAGTTTCCGCCATGATGGCGATCTCGTCGCGCATGGTCACTTCCTCTTGAAAGACAGTAGAATGAATTCGGTGACGAGGCGGTCTGTGAATTTTATGTAGATCAGGGTGCCGTCCACATCGAGGTAATAGACATCTTGCCACTGTCGATGATTTCTGTGGCTTGTCATCGACTTCTGGAAATGCTTGTAGCTCAGTTTTGAGAGAACTATCGCCACATCTCCACGCTCGTAACCGAGCCTGCGCGCGCCCTGCAGTGCGGTCTTCGTAATCGATCTGTGTGTTGCGAACGCTCGCTTGAACGCATCCAGATCATGTGTCGGCTTTAGCTTTTCCAAGATAAATAAACCCTAAAGGTGCATTTCGCAAGCCGCGGCCGCGAATATCGCCCATATTGGGCGGGCGCATCACCCAAGGTCAAGCTTGGTGGCCAAGCCCGGTCAGGAACGCCTCAAGGTCATTCGTCACGAATTCCACATGCGCTGCACTGGCACCCACCATCTCCCACGGTTCACGATTGAAGACGGCGTCGGGCTTGGGGATGACCAGCACGGTCGCCATGCCGCGCGCATGGGGGACGGCGAGATTGTGGGCAATGTCTTCAAACATGGCCGAACGCGCCGGGTCGACATCGTGGCGATCGAAAAAGCGCTGGTAGGTTTCGGCGGCGGGCTTGGGCACGAGATTGGCGGCGACAATGTCGAAAATGCCCTCGAACATGTGGTCGATGCCGAGCTTTTCGGCCGTGCGCAGGGCGTGCTCGTGCGACCCATTGGTGAGGATCAGCTTGCGGCCGGGCAGTGAGGTGATCGCGCTGGCGAGCGCAGGGTTGGGGAACAGCGACGAGCGGTCGATGTCATGCACGAAGGCCAGAAAGTCGTCCGATGAGATGTCATGCTCGGCCATCAGGCCGCGCAGGGTCGTGCCGTAGCGATGGTAATAATATTTCTGCAGCGCGCGCGATGACAGGCCGTCGAGGCCGAACATATGCGCCAGAAACACGGTGATGCGCGCGTCGATCTTTGGCCAGAGGTCGCTGCCGGCCGGATAGAGCGTGTTGTCGAGATCGAACACCCAGGTGTCGACATGGGCAAAGCGCGCGCGCGTTTCAGGTGGCAGCAGGGGCGCCGGCGGTTCCACCTCGCGCCGCCCCTCCGGGCGTTCCGGCGCGGGCCGGGCCCCGGGGGCAGTCAGATCGACTCCGTTGGCGTTCCCTGAAATGGCTCTACCTCGTGATCAGCGTGCCCGCGCCGTGATCCGTCAGAAGTTCGACAAGCACCGCATGCGGCGACTTGCCATCGAGGATCACGACACCTTCCACGCCCTGTTCCAGCGCGTAAATGCACGTCTCGACCTTCGGGATCATGCCCCCGGTGATCGTTCCGTCTGCGATGAGGCGTCGAATGTCGTTAACTTTCAGTTCCTTGATCAGGTTCCGGTCCTTGTCGAGCACGCCGGGCACATCGGTCAGGAACAGCAGGCGCTTGGCACCCAGTGCGCCGGCAATGGCACCTGCGAACGTGTCGGCGTTGACATTATAGGTCTCGCCATCGGCGCCCATGGCGACGGGCGCCAGCACGGGGATCAGCTCGCGGCCGAGCACCTGTTCGAGCACCGTGGCGTCGACCTTTTCAGGTTCGCCGACGAATCCGAGATCGACATCGGTGCCGGTGACCTTGCGGGCCAGCACCATATTGCCGTCCTTGCCGCACAGGCCGATGGCGCGGCCGCCCTCGGCGTTGATGAAGCCGACGATCTGCTTGTTGATCGACCCGGCCAGCACCATTTCGACGACTTCCACCGTCTCGCGGTCGGTGATGCGCAGGCCCGACGAAAATTCTGACTTGATGCCGAGTTTCTTCAGCATGGCGCCGATCTGCGGCCCGCCGCCGTGCACAACGACCGGGTTTACGCCCGATTGTTCGAGCAGCACCATGTCCTTGGCGAAAGAGCGCGCGACCTCTTCGTCGCCCATGGCGTGGCCGCCATATTTCACGACGATGATGGTTTCGTCGTAGCGCAGCATGTGGGGCAGCGCCTGCATCAGGATCGCAGCCTGCTCCTGCGGGGTGCCTTTGGGCGTCTCGGTCATCGCATGGTCCTCATCGCGAAGGTGCGCCTGCCTTGTATCGGGTTGAGGGGGGAAGCTCAACACACGGGCTTCGTCATTGCGAGGAGCGAAGCGACGCGGCAATCCATGGCTGCCCCCAGATGGATTGCTTCGCTTCGCTCGCAATGACGACGTGACATTGCAATGACGAGCTAAAACGAAACCCCACGCTCTTTCAGCAAGCGTGCAATGCCCTCGCGCAAGTCGCCGATGCCTTCGCCGGTTTCCGACGAGGTGAACAGCACGTCGGGATGGGCGGCGGGGCGCTTGGCGAGGCCAGCGCGGACACCGTCGAGACGCGCCTCGATCTCCGACTTTTTCACTTCGTCCTTTTTGGTCAGCACGACCTGGTAGGACATGGCGGATGAATCCAGCAGGTCGAACATTTCGGTGTCGGGCGGCTTCAGGCCGTGGCGGCCGTCGACCAGCACGAAGACGCGCGCCAGCGAGGCGCGGCCACGCAAATAGGCGTGCATCAGCTGCGTCCAGGTCGAGATCTTCTCCTTCGACACCGCCGCAAAGCCATAGCCGGGCATATCGACGAGACGCATCGGCTCGGAGCCGGGGTCGCCCACCGTGAAGAAGTTCAGCTGCTGCGTGCGGCCCGGCGTGTTCGACGTGCGCGCCAGCGCCTTGCGGCCCGTCAGCGCATTGAGCAAAGACGACTTGCCGACGTTGGAGCGCCCGGCGAAGGCCACTTCGGTGGGGCCCATCGGCGGCAGGCCGTCGATCTTGGCCGCAGCCCAGATGAATTCGCAATTGCCGGCAAATAGCTTGCGTCCGCGTTCGTGCAGATCGTCGGGATCGGTCGTGCTCATGATCGTCCCTTTCAGGGGCGCGCGCGGCAGGTCCCACATGGGCCGTCCGCGCGCGGGGAGCTGTGTCAGCTCGAGGCCTTCTTGCCGCCCAGCAGACCCGTGAGATTGTCCCACAGTTCAACCTTCACGCCGGCGCGCTTCATGATGAAATATTGCTGTGTCACCGACAGCGTGTTGTTCCACGTCCAATAGATGACGAGGCCGGCCGGGAAGGTGCCCAGCATGAAGGTGAACAGCACCGGCATCCAGGTGAACATCTGCTTCTGGACCGGATCGGTCGGCTCGGGGTTCATCTTCATCTGGACGAACATCGACACGCCCATGATCAGCGGCCAGATGCCGATGGCGAGGAATTGGCCGACCATCGGCAAATGTGTCGGATCGAACGGGAGCAGGCCGAAGAGATTGAAGAGGTTTGTCGGATCCGGCGCCGAGAGATCGTGAATCCAGCCGAAGAAGGGCGCGTGGCGCATCTCGAGCGTGATGAAGATCACCTTGTAGAGGGCGAAGAACACCGGGATCTGGACAACCACCGGCAGGCAGCCCGCGATCGGGTTGATCTGCTCGCGGCGGTAGAGCTCCATCAGCTCCTGCTGCTGCTTCTGCTTGTCGTCAGGGAAGCGCTCGCGGATCGCCGTCATTTCCGGCTGCGCGGCCTTCATCTTCGCCATCGACAGATAGGAGCGGTTGGCGAGCGGGTAGAAAACCGTCTTGACCAGCACGGTGACGATCAGGATCGCAACACCGAAATTGCCGACCCACTTGTAGATCAGGTCGATCAGTTTGAAGAGCGGCTTGGTGATGAAATAGAACCAGCCCCAGTCGATCATCAGGTCGAAGTTCTTGATGCCATACTGCACCTGATAACCGTCGATTGCCTGGATTTCCTTGGCACCCGCGAACAGGCGCGTGGTCGTCACGTCGGCGCTGGCTCCGGGCGCGATCGTGTGGACGTCCTCCAGAAGGTCGGTCTGGTAAATGCGGTTGGCGCCCTGCGGCCCATTGGCCGAGAAACGGGCCTTGAAAGGCTCATCCTGGGCCGGGACGATGGCGGTCGCCCAATATTTGTCGGTGAAGCCGAGCCAGCCGGAGGTGCCCTCGACGAGCTTGGTCGCCTTGGTTTCCTTCTCGACGCCGTCATAGGTCAGCTCGATGATGCGCGAGTCGCCGATAATGCCGAGCAGGCCTTCATGCAGCACGGCATAGCCGTCCGTCTTCGGCTTGCCGTGACGCGAGATCAGCGCATAGGGGAACACAGACGCCGCCTGCGCGCCCTTGTTGTCGACGCTCTCCTTGATCGCAAACATATAGCGGTCGTCGATCGAGATGGTGCGCCTGAAGACGAGGCCCTGGCCATTGTCCCAGCTCAGTTCAACCGGCGTCGCAGGAGTCAGCTTCTGCGTATTCGCGGTCCAGACCGTATTGGCGTTCGGCAAGGCCAGATTGGCACCGGGCGCGCCGACATAGCCAGTTTCCGCGTAATAGGGATTTTCTGAGCCGAGCGGCGACAGCAGCACGATCATCGGGCTCTTGGGGTCGATCGTCTCGCGGTAGTTTTTCAGGGACACGTCGTCGATGCGGCCACCCTTCAGGGCGATCGAGCCGGTGAGCGCGGGTGTATCGATGGAGATGCGCGGCGACAGGGCGAGCGCCTGCTCGCGTGTGCGGATGACCTGCGCCGGTTCGCCAGGCACGCTGGCGAGGCTCGGACTTCCCGGATTGGCGGCCGGTGCAGTTCCGGTCGTGGCATTGGGCAGGGACGATTGCTGCGAGGCAGTCTGCGCAGCCTGACGCGCGGCGTCCATCTTCGGGGCACCGTAGAAATAATTCCACCCGAGCAGGACGACGAGCGACAGGCCAATGGCGAGGAAAAGGTTCTTTTGTTCGCTGGTCATGTCTTGGCCTGGTGTCTTCTTATGGAGAGTGCGTGGAACGGGCGGACGTCTGGATCAGGAAGTGGGCGTGCCTGGCCTTGCGGCGAGGCGCTTGTCGATCCGCTTCACCGAGCGGGCGACATCGTCTTTCAGGTTGGCGAACAGGCGCGCAAGCGCTTCCCGTCGGGCAACGATCACATAATCGCGCGCTGCACCATCCGCCAATTCGTCGCGCGCGAGGCCCGATAGGCGCAAAGCCTCGCGCAGCCTGCGGCGGATGCGATTGCGGACGACGGAATTGCCGGTCTTTTTGGTGACGGTGAGGCCGAAGCGGCGGATCGGGTGGTCCGAAGTGCGGATAATGGCCTGAAGCGTGAAGGCGGGCTCGTGCATGCGGGCCCCCTTGGCGACGGCGAGAAACTCGGACCGTTCTGTGAGCCGGACGAAAGCCGCAGGCTCAACCCCGCGAGATGCTGTTGCTCCCGCCGGGCTGTTCTTGTCGAGGTCTCGGCTGTCGCCTGCTTGGCCGTTCATGGCTGAGTGTCCATGGGCCGGGCTCCCCTTGCGCGAGACCCGCGCAGCCGCAATCAGGCCGAGAGGCGCTTGCGACCGCGCGCGCGACGGGCAGCAATGATGCGACGGCCGCCGACGGTGGCCATACGGCTACGGAAGCCATGGCGGCGCTTGCGCACGATCTTGGAGGGTTGGTAAGTCCGCTTCACGGGTCTGCTCCGGTTTAAGTGGGAACGCCGCAGCCGCCTGTTTCGTCAGGCTTTTGGGCTTTCCAAATGGGTCAAGGTGGCCGCCGCTTCCATCCGCCGGGCCGCGCGGGGCGGCATGCAAAGAGGAACGACGTCGGCGCGTGCCGAATTCGCTGGCGCGCTTATAGGGGCAGAGCTGCGGCGAAGTCAATTGAGGATCGAGTCTTCAACAGGCGCTTGCGCCATGCCAGACTGGCACTCCAGACGATCGCCCCGCAAGCGGGTGACGCAGAGGGAGAGTAACATATGAGCGAGCGCAAGCCGCAAGTCATTCGACGCATTGTCACGGGCCACGATTCGAGCGGCACGGCCAAGGTGCTGATCGACGCGCCGGCCACCAACACAAAATCCTCGCGGCCGGGCCAATATTCGACCCTGGTGTGGTGCACGGATGACGCCCCCGCGACCATGCCCATTGGCGACGACGCCGAAGACATGGGCGCGCGCGTTCTGGGCACCTATCCACCCGAGCGCGGCACCCGCTTCATGATCGCCGAATATCCGCCCGGCAACACGCCGCGCCGCCACCGCACCGAGACCATCGACTACATCATCGTCCTGTCGGGCGAGATCGAGATGGACCTTGACGGCGACGAGAAGGTCACGATGGGGCCTGGTGACATCATGATCCAGCGCGGCACCTACCATGCCTGGCGCAACAAGGGCCCCGACGTCTGCCGCATGGCTTTCGTTCTGGTGGACGCGGTGCCGCTGGACATCGGCGACGCCGTGAAGCGCGGTGAAGGTGTGGGGGCCCGGCACGGCTAGGGGGCTGGTATCTCCTTCTCCCGCGCTGGCGGGAGAAGGTGCACCGCGCAGCGGGGCGGATGAGGGCGGTTCAACCGGCGCAGCGTTTCAGGGTCGGCACCCTCACCCGTCTGCCTGCGGCAGCCACTCCCTCCGGCCAGCGCGTGAGAGGGACGAACGCCCCCCGCTCACCCCTCGCTCCCGCCCCTTTCACTTATTTCCCCAAAACCCGTCGCATCCTGGACCTGGCCTTGCTACAAGCAGGGCTATTTTTCTCAGATGGGGATGCGGGACGTGGACAGCAAAGGACAGGGCGCAGCGGAGCGTCTCGAGGCGGCGGGACGGCGTGAGGCCGTGCTGGCGCATCTGGTTGCCGCCGGCTTTCCGCGCACCGAGCCATCGGTCCTGCAGCCGGCCTCTGTCTTCCTCGACCAGGCGGGCGAGGACATTCGTGGCCGTATCTATCTGACCTCCGACGCCTCGGGTGCCGAATATTGCCTGCGGCCGGAATATACGATCCCGGTCTGCCGGGCCTATC
>CAIWVR010000008.1 GCA_903916165.1 uncultured Hyphomicrobiales bacterium
ACACGTTCATCGAGAAGGAATCCTCGATCAACGAACAGATCGACCGCATGCGCCATTCGGCCACGCGCGCGCTGATCGTACGCGACGATGTGATCATCGTCGCCTCCGTGTCGTGCATTTACGGCATTGGCTCGGTGGAAACCTACACCGCCATGACATTCTCGATGAAGATTGGCGAGCGCATCGAGCAGCGCCAGCTCATCGCCGATCTCGTCGCGCTGCAATACAAGCGCACGCCCGATTTCTCGCGCGGTGCCTTCCGCGTGCGCGGGGACACAATCGAAGTCTTTCCGGCCCATTATGAAGATCGCGCCTGGCGCATCAGCTTCTTTGGTGACGAGATCGAGACCATCGCCGAATTCGATCCACTGACCGGCAAGAAAACGCAGGATCTGGAATTCGTCAAAATCTATGCGAATTCGCATTATGTCACACCACGTCCGACGCTGCTGCAGGCGGCGGCGGGCATCAAGGGCGAGTTGAAGCAACGACTCGAAGAGCTTTATGCGCAAGGCCGCCTGCTCGAGGCGCAGCGTCTCGAACAGCGCACCATGTTCGATCTCGAAATGCTTGAAGCCACCGGCTCCTGCGCGGGCATCGAAAATTATTCGCGCTATCTCACCGGCCGCAAGCCGGGTGAGCCGCCGCCAACGCTGTTCGAATATCTGCCCGACAATGCGCTGGTCTTTGCCGACGAGAGCCATGTCACCGTGCCGCAGATCGGCGGCATGTATCGCGGCGACTTTCGGCGCAAGGCAACACTCGCGGAATATGGCTTCCGCCTGCCCTCCTGCCTCGACAATCGCCCGCTGCGGTTCGAGGAATGGGAGGCCATGCGGCCGCAAACCGTGCATGTCTCGGCAACGCCCGGTGCCTGGGAGATGGAGCAGACCGGCGGAATCTTCGTCGAACAGGTCATCCGTCCGACCGGCCTCATCGATCCGCCCGTGGAAGTGCGACCTGCGCGCGCACAGGTCGACGATCTGCTGGGCGAAGTGCGCGCCACGGCGCTCGCGGGCTACCGCAGCCTTGTCACCGTGCTCACCAAGCGCATGGCCGAGGATCTGACCGAATATTTGCACGAAGCCGGCGTGCGCGTGCGCTACATGCATTCCGACATCGACACGATCGAGCGCATCGAGATCCTGCGCGACCTGCGGCTTGGTGCCTTCGATGTGCTCGTGGGCATCAACCTGCTGCGCGAAGGTCTCGACATTCCCGAATGCGCCTTCGTCGGCATTCTCGACGCCGACAAGGAAGGCTTCCTGCGCTCCGAAACCTCGCTGATCCAGACCATCGGCCGCGCCGCGCGCAACGTCGACGGCAAGGTCATCCTCTATGCCGACAAGATCACCGGCTCGATGGAACGCGCCATGGCGGAGACCGACCGCCGCCGCGAAAAGCAGAAGGCCTACAATCTCGAACACGGCATCACGCCGGCCTCCATCAAGCGCGGCATCCAGGATATTCTGGGCTCGGTCTATGAGGCGGACCACGTCACCGTCGACGTCGGCTTGGCGACGCCGGCCATCGGTCATAATTTCAAGATGAACCTGGTGGATCTCGAAAAGCGCATGCGCGAGGCCGCCGCCAATCTGGAATTCGAGGAGGCAGCGCGCCTGCGTGACGAGGTGAAGCGCCTGCAGGCGACCGAACTCGCCATCGGCTCCGACCCGCTGGCGCGCCAGCAGGCGGTGGAGGATGTCGCGGGTGGGTTCCAGGGGTCACGCAAATACGGTGCCTCCGCCAACATGCCCCCGCCCGCCTCGCGCATCCACAAACCGACCGACGAGGACATGGGTCCGCATAATTTCGGTGGGGGCGAAGCGCGGCCGCGCAGCACGGCTGGCAAGAGCGGAACGAAGCCGCAGCGCGGGCGGAAGCGGTAGAACGCCAGCGCGTCATTGCGAGGAGCCGAAGGCGACGTGGCAATCCATCTTTGGGTTGCAGGCGCCAGATGGATTTCCGCGTCGCTGCGCTCCGCGCAAAGATGAAAACAAAAAACGGGCGCTTTTCAGCGCCCGTTTCTCATTCAAATCACAAACCTTACGCGGCCTGCTGGATCGCCGAGAGCTTCCAGTCATCCGGTGCGGCACCGGCGGGACGGGTGAAGGTCCAGATCTCCGTCGATTCCGACGGCTCCGTGCGGTCGCCCGACACATAGGCCCCGGTGGCGCGCTCGACGATCGTGTCCATGACCGAGAAGTGCATGGCGACGGTCGCATATTCGACATGGCCCTCGGACCAGGCTTCGGACAGGTCGCCGCTCAGCAGCTTGGCACCCGACACCTTGTTGATCACGCCCTTGCGGGCGTTTTCGGCAAGGTCCTCGGCAAAATAGGAGGCGATTTCCGGCGTCACATTGCGACGCAGGCGGTTGAGATCTTCCTCGCCATAGGCGCTCTGGATCTCCGACAGCTTGCGCTCGAAAGCGGCGAAATCATCCGGGCTGACTTCCAGGTCGTTGACCGGGGCCGAAGGCGCTGCAGCATAGGTCGCGCCAGCGCCAGCCGCCGGGCCGGAGACCGGTCCGGACGCCGAACCGCCGCCAAACATGCCACCGAAGGCATCACGCTGCAGGCCTTGATTCATGCCACCGTCCGGCGTCGCGGTCGCCATCTGGCCTTCACGACGGCGCGCGATGAACCCCATCACGAGCTTCACGGCAAGGAAGATCAGGCCAACCTGCAAGAGCAGGCCGAAGATCGACGACATCGAGCCCAAGCCGCTGAACAGGCCGGAGCCCGAAAGCAGCCCGAAAATGCCAGCGCCAACAAGGCCGGCCATCAGGCCGCGTCCCAGTGTCGACCCCAGGAATCCGCCAGCCGCGGGCGCGGCGGCCGCCGGCGTCGCGGGACGCGCAGCCTGGCCAACGCCCGGCTGGGTCTGCGGCGTCATCGTGCGCTGGATGGGCGCGGCGGCGTTCGGCGCGGTCTGGGTCGCCGCGGGCGGGGAATTGGTGCGTGCGCCGCGGCTGCCAACTGATCCACTGCTGCCAGGTTTCGCCTCGGCAAGCGCGGGAGCAAGGGCCACGGACAGAGCAACCGCCATCGCGGCCAACTTCCTGGTCGTGAGG
>CAIWVR010000009.1 GCA_903916165.1 uncultured Hyphomicrobiales bacterium
CAGATTGTCGCAATCATATCTCGCTCGTTTCCGGCTGGCCTTGTCCCTTCGGCCCAGCCGGGCGACCTCTGTAAAGACCCTCTGAGAGACCACGCGCAAGCGGAATGGCCGGGCTGCAAAGCCCGGCCATATTTTTATTTCAGAACCAGATCTTCTCGTTTTCCATCCCCTTATAGAGGGAGGCGACCTGCTCGCCATAGCCGTTGAAGAGCAGCGTCGGCACGCGCTCGCCCTTGCCGAGCACCTCTTCGGTCGCCTGCGTCCAGCGCGGATGCGACACGGCCGGGTTCACATTGGCCCAGAACCCGTATTCAGCCGATTGCAGCGACTGCCAGAAGTTCTTCGGCTGCTTCTCGACGAAAGATATTTTGGTGATCGATTTCACCGATTTGAAGCCATATTTCCACGGCGTGTGCAGGCGGATGGGTGCACCAAACTGCTTGGCGAGCGGCTTGCCGTAGGCGCCCGTCACCATGAGGGTCAGGTCGTTCATGGCCTCGGCCATGGTCAGCCCTTCGATATAAGGCCAAGGATACCAGCTCAGTTTCTGGCCCGGTCCCATTTTGGGGTCCATGAAAGTCTCGAACTGGATGTATTTGGCGCCCGAGGTCGGCTTGCAGAGATCGACCAGCTGCTTCAGCGGGAAGCCGGTCCAGGGAATGGTCATCGACCACGCCTCGACGCAGCGGTGCCGGTACAGGCGCTCTTCCAGCTGGACCTTTTTCAGGAGGTCGTCGATGCCCAGTTCAAACGGCTTGTCGACCATGCCGTCGATCTTCAGCGTCCAGGGGCGGGTTTTCAGCGTGTCGACCCGGTTGAAGATCCGCTTGTCGGAGCCGAATTCATAGAAATTGTTGTACTGAAGATTCGCCTTCTCGGGCGTCAGGTCGCGGTCGAGCTTGAAGGCCTCATTGCGCTTGGCCGGGTAGAGCGCGGCGGAGGGATCGGGCTCCTCGGTGGCGGCCAGTGCGGGCAGGGCTCCCGCCAGAATGGATCCGGCACCAGCGCCCAGCACCGCACGGCGGTCGAGGAACAAGGCTTCGGGGGTCGCCTCGCGCTCCGGAATCTCCCAGCCCTTGCGGCGGATGTAATGCATGGCTTTGCTCCTCGGGGTCGGGCCAGTCTGGCCTGTGAGTGATTTGTAACCGGCTTTGGTGAAAAGCCTATCGGGCGCCGATCAATTTCCCGAGGGGAAGGGGGTGGCGGAGTCTGACGGAACGGGTTTGATACCCAAATTGAGCCTTGTTCATTGAGGCGCCATTGATGAGCGCAGATTTTTCTTGTCCGCCGCCCCGGCGGCCCCGGCCCGCCTCGTCAGGCGGCGATGGAGGGAGCACATTCGACCCCATGGAAGCCCGCGTCGCCAGACTCGAAGATGACATGCGCGAGATCAAGTCTGATCTCAAGGCGCTGCGCGACGAGATGCGCGCGGGATTCAAGGAAATCAGAGAGCAGTTCAAGGACAGCGCGTCGGACATGGCGAACCTCCGCGCCGAAGTCGTCGAAATCAAGGGCCGGGTCTCCCAGCTGCCGACCGTCTGGCAGGTCAACATGCAGATGTTCGGCCTGATGTTCACCGTTCTGGGCGGTGCCTTCGTCATCATGCGCTACGCCGCGCACTAGCACCCCATTGCCCCGCCGGGCCTTTTCCCCTAAACAACGCGCGCGCCCGCCGACACCCTTGGAGGCACGGGCGCTTTTGTTTTGAAAAGGACCACTACTATGGCAGCAGCAATGAAGCCGCTCGCGGCCACGGTCCGCAGCGGAGTCGGCAAGGGGGCCGCCCGCAGCGAACGCCGTGAAGGCCGTGTACCGGGCGTGATCTATGGCGGTGGCGAAGCCGCCGAGCCGATCTCCCTCAACTATCGTGAGCTGAACAAGCTCATCTATGCCGGTCACTTCCTGACCACGATCTTCGAACTCGACATCGAAGGCCGCAAGGAGCGGGTCATTCCGCGCGACTACCAGCTCGACGTCGTCAAGGACACGCCGCTGCACGTCGATTTCCTGCGCCTGCGTCCGGGTTCGTTCCTCAGGGTGAATGTGCCTGTGCACTTCATCAACCAGGACATCTGCCCCGGCATCAAGAAGGGTGGCTCGCTCAACGTCATTCTGCACTCTGTCGAGATGAAGGTTCCTGCCGACGCGATTCCGGACGGCCTCACCGCCGACCTCAGCGCGTTCGACATCAACGAATCGCTCCACATTTCTGCGATCACGCTTCCGGACGGCTGCCGGCCGACGCAGGCTGGCAATTTTACCATTGCCTCGATCTCGCCGCCGGCGCGCGTCGAAGAAACCCCTGCGGCCGCTGCTGCGCCCGCCAAGGGCAAGAAGTAAGCGTTCCGCTGTCTTCGACCATTTTCCGCCCGCGCCTTTCGCGCGGGCGGTTTTGCATCAGGGGCCCCCATGCTGCTCTTCGTCGGGCTCGGCAATCCGGGCCGCCCATATGCGGGCAATCGCCATAACATCGGTTTCATGGCCATCGAGGCCATTGCCCGTGCGCACAGCTTTCCTGTCGCGCGTTCAAAATACCAGGCGCTGACGACCGAGGGCACAATTGGCCTCGAGCGCGTCATTCTCATGCAGCCGCAGACCTATATGAACGACAGCGGGCGCGCCGTCGCCGAAGCCGCGCGTTTCCACAAGATCCCGCTCGACAACATTGTCGTCTTCCACGACGAGCTCGATCTGCCGCCGTCCAAACTGCGCGTGAAAAAGGGTGGCGGCAATGCCGGCCACAACGGCCTGCGCTCGATCACCGCGCATATGGGCAATGATTATCGCCGCGTGCGGCTGGGCATCGGCCATCCCGGCGACAAGTCGCTCGTGCATGGCTTCGTGCTGAATGATTTCGGTCGCGGCGAGATGGACTGGGTGAATACGCTCTGCGATGCGATTGCGAAAAATGCGCCGCTGCTGGTGACAAGCGACGATGCGGGTTTTCAGAACCGCATCCACCTTGCGATGGATGCGGCGGGGTTCAAGGATCCGAAGCTGCCGGGCGAGACGTGATTTAAGCGGCCGCCCCGCAGCACTTCTTGTACTTCTTGCCCGAGCCGCACGTGCACGGATCGTTGCGGCCCGGCTGTGCGCCCTTGACGATTGTCTTGCCGCGCGGCCTGGCACCGTCGACGAAATACCAGCACTGGGCGGATTCATCGAAGCGGAAGTTCGAGCGTTCGTGGTGCTCCTCGCGCGTGCCGTTGCGGGCAAAATGGGCGATGAATTCGACGATGCCGGTCTTGTCGCCTGGCTGGCCGTCGACGGTGTCGACAATGTCGAGGCCGAGCCAGTCGCTTTCGCGGGCCCAGGCTTCGAGCGGACCGCGCTCCATGTCGTCGCGCGCCTCGGGGGCCACGGTGCCGATCAGATAGTCGATGGCGCCGACGCCAAATGACGCATAGCGCGAGCGCATCAGCGCTTCCGCGCTCGGTGCCTTGGCCTTGCCCTCCACATAGGGCTGGCAGCAGTCGGCGTAGGAGATCGGGGCGGAGGCCGATTTACGGCAGGGGCAGGTCTGTAAGGTCATGCGCGGGAATTAGACGGGTGGAGCCATTAAGGCAAGCCGTCAGGCGGCCCGCGAACCCGCTTCGACCAGCATATCGCGCACCTTTACCGGGTTATCGCGAATGAGCATGAGATAGGCTCGATTTCCGCCTGTGGGGCGCGACCGTCCCTGCTCCCAGTCCTTGACCTGGGTCGCCGTAAAGCCGAACGCCGCGGCGAACTGCTCTTGCGAGAGGCCCGCCCGGCTGCGGATGTCCTTCACATCGATCTCTTTAGCCACAACAAGGCGCGCGGGTTCGATTTCGCCCCTTGCGATTGAAAGGGCCTCTTCAAGACCCTCCGCCATCTTGGAAAATGCACGCTTGCTCATTGCCCTACGTCCTCGTCGTCTGTGCGTATTCGGAGACGATCTTCGAAGTCAGTTGCGCGAGCCCGTTGC
>CAIWVR010000010.1 GCA_903916165.1 uncultured Hyphomicrobiales bacterium
CGGCTGGCGATGTCGCCTGACGATGCAGAGGCCCTCGTGCAGCATTATCTCGGCTATACGAGCGAGTTGCGTGGCGAGGGCACCAAACGGGTGCCGCCCTATCTTTTCGTCATCTCGAAGGACAGCCGCGACCATTCTCCCGAGGTCTATGAGGAGGTTATCCTGCCGATGTTTTCCGCCATGAATCCGTCGCCGCGCACAGCGGTGACGCGTTTCATGGCTGGCGTCCATACGTATACCAAGCCGGAAGAAGGGCTTCCCGTCGGCATTGCGCCGGCGGCAGCGCAATATTATCACGACGCCATCACCGGTGGCTTCTTCGTTCAGGATTGAGATCGAACACAGGGAAGACACGCTCATGCACAAAGGCGTTCAATGGCCGACGCCCCGGCTGAAATGGCCGGACGACAGGAAGATCTGCTGACCTTTTCGCACCGCCTGTGAGGCGTTCCGCAAAAGCGGCAGGTTCAGGCGCTGCGCGAAGAGTCCCGTCAACGTGTCCTCGCTCTCGCAGGCCAATGACGGCGGCGCGCTTGTCTTGTCGCCCCTGTTCGGTCTTGACCCCCTATTGCGCAAGCTCGTCGCAAACGGTGGCTATCGAGGCCCACATTTTCGCGCGGCTCGGGCAATGGTGTGACCAAAGCTTGTCAGCGAGAGTGTGAATCGCTCTGCTCAGATCACATGCACCGAAGTCCTCCCGCGACGTCCGGTGGTCGAACGAACGTCTGCAGGGTTCAGGCGATGTCGCAGGCTAGACAAAGGCCTTGAAAACCGGACCCGAAATGCATTCGCGTTCGTTCGTCTCGCCTCAAACCGAATGAGGCTGCGAAAGCCCTGTCTTGGAGCGTGAATTTTCCAAACAAAACTCTGGCGGAGGCTCAATCACCCAGCAGGTTTACACCTCACGCATGCGATCTGTCTCACGCCAGTCATGACCCCGCTGTTGCGGCGCACCTTTTATAAGAAGCCTTATAAAAGGTGCGCAACGACTAGCCCGCGTGGCCACCCTTTTTGAGTTCGTTGCGGATCCAGACATAACATCCGAGACAGATAACAATCAACCCGACGCCGAGAATGGTCTGGTTGGTGGCAGCCGTCTCTGATGGCGACCATTTTGTTGCTACAAGCAACAGGACGCCGAGCAAGCCTCCCCCGAACAAGGGAAGCTTTTTTTCCGCCAAACTCGCCAACCGATCCTTGGCGTCGATCCCAGCCTGGTCCAAACCACCTGCGCGCTCAAGTTCATCTTTTCTCGCGAGATAGTCATCTCCAAGAATCGCCCTAAGGTCTGTGCTATCAAGAGCAGCCATAAACATTTCCTTCGTGGAGGCTAGGTCGGATAAAGTTCGGATGTTACTTCTGTCCGGTAGACAGTAATTTGAGTAGTTCAACACGCCTGAGATTGAAAGTAAATGTAAAATCTTCGCATGGCAATCAAGCTTGCGTGAAGTGGCCAAAATACCATCGGCGCCGGCAAGCATCGTGATGGCCGTGAACCTGCCCCTGTTGAACGTCTCCACCAACCGGATTTGATCCGGCAATGGCGCCTCTATCCCCGGAAAGCTTCATTTTCTCCAAATCCATCGGCCTCATATCGCCAGTGTCGCGTGCAGCAACTCGACGTGCAGGGAGCCCAGCAGCGTTTCAGAAACTGCGATCTTCCCGCAATGACTCGTTCTGATCCTTGCGTTTTTTATGCTGAATCTCACCCAATGGCACCGGACGCCCTCGCTCGCCCATCGAAAAGCCAACGACCGGGCGACCGCGGGCCATTGGCTTGCAGTCGACCAGACTGGCAGTCCCCGCAAGAATTTTGATCTCCAACTCGCGATCGGGTTCGGCTGAATGTCAAAAATGCCCCTTGAAATTGGCAATCCCCTACTCGCTCCGCAGGGCACTCAAGTCCGCGTTCGCATGAAAGCCCGCACCATGGTTGCGCGCCGCCTTGACCGCTCTGTCGTGGCCCCGGAATGAGGCCGCGACCAGGCAGATTTCAGTCTGGTTCGGGCTGTTCAGATTCCGCAAGCCAGCCCTGTCGACCTCTGCTAATCTTAACAAACAAAAAGAGCCGTTTCAGCTGCGGAGGATGATGATATGGGCAAGGATCTGAGCTTTGGCAGGCGCGAATTTCTTGGCGCCGGATTGACGGCAGTGGCGGCAGCGAGTGTCGGCAGTTCCAGCGAAGTCCTCGCGCAACAACCCGCCAAGCCGCTTCCAGCATATGTTGGCTGGAAAGACCCGAATGCCTTGATTATACATTCTGATCAAACGCTTGAAATGAAACGTGATCTCTTCGGCTCTAGCCTGATCACGCCGGAAGATCGCCTCTTCGTGCGCAACAATGTGAAAGCACCACCGGATTCGATCGTCGCCGACCGCGATGGGTGGCGCGTGGAGTTCGCAGGCGTAAAGGAGCCAAAGACCCTCACTTTAGGTGATTTGAAGCGCATGGGTGTGGTCACCTTGGCCACCGTGCTGCAATGCTCGGGCAATGGCCGTAAATATTTCATGGACAAGCTGAGCGGCGATCAGAAGATGAGCGGGACGCCTTGGACCGTAGGTGCCTCAGGCTGTGTGATTTGGAGTGGCGTTCCCTTAAAGACGGTGATTGCTGCGCTGGGCGGTCAGGTAACAGGCGTGAAATACATCACTGGCACAGGCGGGGAAGAGATTCCTGCGGGCCTGAATCCGAAGGATCTCATCGTCGAGCGTTCGGTGCCCCTCAAGAATCTGGATCATGTTATTCTGGCGTGGGAAATGAACGGCAAGCCGCTTTCGGTGGCTCATGGCGGGCCGCTGCGCATGATCGTGCCCGGCTATTCCGGCGTCAATAATGTTAAATATGTCAAGACTGTTGCGCTGACTGTCGCCCAGACGGACGCGCGCATTCAGAGCACCAATTACCGCTATCATTCCATGACGGAGAAGCCCTCACCCGATCATCCGGCCGTCTGGGAGCAACCCGTCAAATCCTGGATCACCTCGCCCCTGACTGATAAAAAGGCCGGGCAGGTTCAGGTGACAGGACTTGCGCTTGGCGGCATGAATGAATTGGCAAGGGTGGATGTGTCGCTCGACGGTGGCAAGACCTGGAAGGAGGCCAAATTCGTGGGGCCAGATCTTGGCCGTTTTGCCTGGCGGCTCTTTGTCCTGCCTGCAGTCATGCCGCCTGGCGAATATACATTGGTGAGCCGCGCCCGTGATGCCAAAGGCAATGTGCAACCTGAGGATTCGCCCCTCAACGGCTCAGGTTATGGCTATAATGGTTGGCGTGGGCCGGCCGTGAAGATCATGGTTGCCTGAGCGATGAAGGGTCGGGACAATATGATGCGTTTGTCTGGTCTGTTGATCCTGACGTTCGCCCTCACCGCACCCATCAACCAAGCGCGCTCCGATAATGCAGCTATGGCATTGGGCAAGAAGGTCTTTCTTGAGCTGGCAGTGCCCCAGTGTGCCCTCTGCCATACTTTGGCGGATGCCGGGTCAACCGGCCCCGTCGGGCCGGTTCTTGATGACCTGAAGCCAACCGCAGACCGGGTGCGCACAGCTGTCACCAAGGGTGTTGGACCCATGCCTGCCAACACAATCCTGACGCGCGAACAGATAGATGCCGTGGCACTTTATATATCGACAGTAACTGGTGCCAGATAGATCGACGAGCGATGGCACCATTGAACCTAAAAAAATGGCGCGCGACGCTCAGGACAGATGAATCTTGGAAGGACTGAAGTGGACCCTGTTGTCAGGACCAATTGTCAAGGTGTAGCGCGTCCTGCTCTGTCGCAGAACCATTTGTTTTCATGGCTTTGAGTGCCTGTGTTGCGCAGGGCGCGACGCCTTTGCGGATCGCTTTTGTTGACAGGCGCAATGTGGGTCGCAGGCTAACCTCAGCGGCATTGGTGCAGAGATGGGCGTCAGATAACAAGGCAAATGCGGCTGTTAATCGCCGCGCCGTGAACCTGAGCCCAGAGAATATTGTGCCCGGGCTGGAGTTCACTCATTTGCTGGCCGCCGAGGGCCTGAACGTCAACCCCCACAGAGCCGCCCGTTTCGATCAAGGTGTCGTGACGTTTCCGGATTTTATCCTTGTCATGTCGGGAGCACATCGGGACCATCTTCTGCCTGAAGCCCCGGAAGCCAAGGCGAAGGTCTTTCTTATGGCGGAATATGCCACAGGCGGTGGCACCGAAAAAATCGCCTTTATGACCAGGTCAGTCGGGCGCTTGGAGTGACCTTCTTCCAATTGTCATGATGATCGTTCAGGCCAGCCCTCAACGAGGCGCCAGATCTGGCATCGGCTCTTCAGGAGGCATGCATGAACCTGCGTGACATCACGTTCGACGATCTTCCAGATGTCCTCCGTCTCTATGCACAGCCGGATTTCGACAATGGCGAGGTGCTCGACGACGCGCAGGCACGGGCGCTTTACGCACGATTTCTGACCTATCCCGATTACAAGATCTATGTGGCAGAGGAGGGCGGCAGGATCGTCGGTTCCTTCGCCCTGCTCGTCATGCTCAATCTCGGCCATTGCGGCGCGCCGTCAGCCATTGTCGAGGATGTCGTCGTCGATCCGCAGATGCAGGGCAGGGGCGTCGGTGCCGCGATGATGAGGGCGGCCATGGATCTTGCCCGCGACAAGGGCTGTTACAAGCTGGTCCTGTCGTCGAATGCCAAGCGTGTGCGCGCGCATGCTTTCTACGAGCGGCTTGGCTTCACGCGCCACGGCATCAGCTTTTCGGTCATTCTCTGATCAGGCGAGGCGACGCCAGTCGGCCATCCAGGCGATCTCGCCGCGGCAGATCGTGGCGACAAGACGCGGGCCTTCTGGTGTTTCCTCGACAAGGAGAAGGTCGGCGCGCAGGCCTCGGGTGATTTCGCCGCGGTCTTTCAGCCCCAAAGCGATGGCTGGATGGGTGGAGACGAGCCGCCACGCCTGTGCCAGCGACAGTCCGGTTTCGGCTGCGAGACGGAAGGGGGCTGCGAGCATGGCAGGATAATAATAATCCGACGACAGGATTGAGCAGAGCCCCTGCGCCGCCATGTCGGAGGCCGAAGGGCAACCGATATGGCTGCCGCCGCGCAGCACGTTGGGGGACCCAAAGACGGTCATCTCACCTGCCCCGATGGCGTCGCGCGCCACATCCGCGCTCATGGGAAACTCGCTGATCGCACAGCCCAGCGTGCGGGACGCAGCGCGGTCAGCCAGATGCCGGTCGTCATGCGAAAGCAGCGGCACGCCATGCGCCTTTGCGCAGGCCGCTAGGCGTTCGAGCGAGGCGGCGATCTCGTGTTCCTGCGCCAGAATGCGTTCGACCACGGCCATAAAGTCGGGCTCGCTCAGGCCAGAGCGCTCGACCATGGTTTTCAGCTTGCTGGCCTTGATGGTCTGGCCCAGCACAATGCCGCGCATGTGGTCGTTGAAGGCCAGCGCATCGACC
>CAIWVR010000011.1 GCA_903916165.1 uncultured Hyphomicrobiales bacterium
CCGACGATGATGGTCGCGACCTTGCCTTCGTAAAATTCAGCGGCCCTGGCCGGCGTCATGGCGCAGGCGAGCAGGGCAGCGGCGAGGATATGCATGATTTTCATTCTACCATCTCCGCGGGCAGTCGATCGAAGCCTGGCATTGTTGGGCGCAGGCAGGATGAAAAGGACATGCGTCTTGCCCTTTCCCGGACTTCAATTGGTGCTGCCGCTGATGCGCCGCACACGTGCGATAACATCCGGCGGGCTCGCATAGGCGCGCGCCACGACCGCCGCAATCTCTTCGCCGGAGGTGGCCTGCACTTCCAGATTTCGCCGTGCGGCCTCGGCCAGAAAGTCGGCGTCTTTCATCATCGCCGCAAAGGCGCGTTGCAGCAGCGCGAGACGCTCGGGATGAAGGCCGGGCGGCGCGATGAACGGGCGCCCGGCCAGCTGCGGGGCCAGCAGCAATTCGGCGGCAGCGCGGTCACCCGTATCGTGAAGCACATCGAAAATGAGCGGCACGTCTGGCAATTCCGGATGTTTCCTGAGGGCAAGTTGGACCAGCAAGTGCACTTTTTTCTGCGCGATCCAGTCGGGCTTGGTCGATTTGAAGGTCGACCAGAACAGCGCCGGATAGCCTTCGATCTCGCCTTTTTCCAGCGCCAGCATGGCCTGTCCGGCGCCGGCATAGCCGGTGATCAGGCGGATTTTCGCGCCGGCGAGGTCGGTGAGCGCGCGCGCATAATTGGCGCTGATCGATCCGATGACGCCAGCCATGATCGTCTCGCGCTGGCGCAGGTCTTCGAGCGTGGCAGTCTGCGAGGTGGCCCAGGTGAAAGCCAGCGCGACCTCGCTGTTGGCCGATCCGATGTAGCCGAGTTTCGTGGCGTCGAATTGTTCGCCGCCCGGCGCGATCAGCGGCTGGAATGGCACGGTGTTTTGCACCTGCGCGATGGTCGTCCCGTCGCGGGGCGCGATGCGCGCCAGATAATTGGTGGCGACGATTCCGCCCGCACCGATCATCTGTTTCACGAGAATGCCGGGGCGTCCGGGAATCTGCTTGCCCAGATATGCGGCCACGAGACGCGCATAGGCGTCATAGCCGCTGCCCGCTTCCGACCCGACAATCATGTCGATGGTGCGGCCCTTGTAGAAAGCGTCAGGGTCTTGCGCCTGCGCACCCGAAAGTGCACTGACGCAGGCACCCAGCATCGCAAATGCCCGCCAGCCCGCTGCTCTCCCCATTGTCCCCTCCCAGGATGGCCGGGCGCGTCTGTTGCGCGCTCTCGGCCTTCGTCACGTCAGACGGTGTAATTTCCATATTTGATCAGATTGGCCTTCTGGGCCTCGTTGCGCGGCGGCAGTTTGAACAGGCGCGCAGCGGTTCCGCCCAAAATATTGTGCTTGGCCTTTTCCGACAGGAAGGGCAGGTCGTAGATCGTGCTGGGCAGGTCGAAATCCCAGTGCGGATAATCGGAGGCATACATGAGCTGCGTTTCCGCATTCATCATGCGGAATGTCGTCTCCAGCGCTTC
>CAIWVR010000012.1 GCA_903916165.1 uncultured Hyphomicrobiales bacterium
CCTTGCGCCACGCGCAGGCAGCGGCTCAGCGCGCTGATGCGCTGCGCCTGTATGAAAGCATTTTCGTGACGCAGGCGGGCACGCCGCGCGTGCAGATCGTCACCCAGGGTCTTACCAAAAAGCACCCGCAGGTCGTCGAGGCGCTGGAAGCCGAGCGCGAGCGCGTCTGCGCGCTGCGCGAGCGCCGCAAGGCCGCGCATGTGGTGGCGCGCACACGCGCATTGCTGACCATCGTGCGCGAGATCCTGCACACCTATCGCACCGAAAAGGAAGCGCGCGGCCTGCTCGATTTCGGCGACCTGATCGTGACGACGCGCCGCCTGCTCAAGCGCACCGATGCGGGCTGGGTGCTGCACAAGCTCGACCGCGGCATCGACCATATTCTCGTCGACGAGGCGCAGGACACCTCGCCCGATCAATGGGACATTCTGGAAGCCATCGCGCATGAATTCACCGACGGCGCGGGACAGCGCAACGTGCATCGCACCTTCTTCGCGGTCGGCGACGAGAAGCAGTCGATCTTCTCCTTCCAGGGCGCGCAGCCTGGTGCCTTCGACACGGTGCGCCGCGACATCGAGCGGCGCGTGCTGCAGGCGCAGCAGCAATTCGCCTTTATCGAACTCAAGCGCTCCTTCCGGTCCAGCAAGGGCATTCTCGACACGGTCGACCGCGTGTTTTCCATCGAGGATCATTACGACGGGCTGTCGTCCGACCGGTCGAAGACGGTGCACGAGGCCTGGAAGGATGACCTGCCCGGCGTGATCGAGCTCTGGCCGGTGGTGCAGCGCGATGAGACAGCGGAGCCGCGCGACTGGAAAATGCCGCTCGACCAGAGCGACGCCAGCGACCCGCCGGTCGTGGTGGCCAAACGGATCGCGGCGGAAATCGCGGCCCTGATCGCGCCGGACTCGGGCGAAAGCGTCGAAGACGAGGAGACGCGCGGGCGCCGCCCGATCCGCGCCGGCGACGTGATGATTCTGGTGCGCAGCCGCGGGCCGTTCTTCGAGGCGGTGATCCGCGCCCTGAAGGAGGCGCAGGTGCCGGTGGCCGGGGCCGACCGGCTGCAACTGACCCAGCACATTGCGGTGATGGACCTGATCGCCGCCGGCCGGGCCGCCCTGCTGCCCGATGACGATCTGACGCTTGCCATTGTGCTGAAGACGCCGCTGATCGGCCTCGACGATGACGATCTGCTGGCGCTGGCGCCGGGCCGCGCCGGCTCGCTGCACGATGCCCTGCGCGACTCGCCCGCGCCCCGGCACGTCCGCGCCTTCGCCCGCCTCGCGCATTGGCGCAGGGCGGCGGCGGAGCTGACGCCTTTCTTCTTTTACGCGCGCATTCTCGGCGCCGAGCACGGCCGCCGCGACATGCTGGCGCGGCTCGGCCCGGAAGCGGGCGACGCGCTGGACGAATTTCTCGCGCTGGCGCTCGAACACGAGACCCGCAAGGCACCCTCGCTGGTGGAGTTTTTGGCCGGATTGCAGGAGGCCAATCTGGAGATCAAGCGCGACATGGGCGCGAGCGCCAATGCCGTGCGCGTCATGACGGTGCATGCCTCCAAGGGGCTGGAGGCCAAGATCGTTTTCCTGGGCGATACCTGCGGCGCGCCGGTCTCGGCCCGCCACGACCCGAAACTCTACAAGATCGCGGCCGGCCAGTTCGGCGACATTGTCGCGTGGTCGCCGGGCACGAAAGGCGAGCCCGCCCTTCTGGCGCAGGCGCGCGAGGCGGCCCGCCTCGACGCGGAGCAGGAGCACCGCCGCCTGCTCTATGTCGCGATGACGCGCGCCGAGGAACGGCTCTATATTGCGAGTTTTCTCGGCAAGCAGAAGCTGAAGGATGGCTGCTGGCGGCAGATGATCGAGACGACGCTGGAAGGCCAACTCAGCGAGGTCCCGGCGCGCTGGGACCCGTCGGCGCGGATCCTGCGCTGGTCATCTGGCGAGGCGCCACGGCTCGATGCGCTGGGCGAGAGCCCCGCCCCCATTGTCGAGACCGCCATGCCGGGCTGGGCGACCGCGCCCGCCCCGTTCGAGGCGCAGCCGGTCCGCCCGCTCAGCCCCTCCAACGCGCTGTCCGCCGCCGACCGTCTGGAACCCGAACCGCGCGCCCGCTCCACTGTCGCGGCACAGGCCGCCAGGGCGGGCGTGCTCGTCCATGCCCTGCTGCAGCACCTGCCGGAGATCGCCCCCGAGGCGCGCGCTGCCGCCGCCCGGCGCTATGTCGAGGCCCGCGCAGGCGGCCTTGATCCCGAGCAGCGCGCCCGGGTCGTCACGCAGGCGCTGGCCGTGCTCGACGACCCGCAGATGGCGCGTCTGTTTGGGCCCGGCTCGCAGGCCGAGATCAGCCTCGGCGGGCGCGTGATCCTGCCCGGCGGGCGGTCAATCGAGATCTATGGGCAGATCGACCGGCTCGCGGTGAGCAATGACGACGTCTGGCTCGCCGATTTCAAGACCGGGCGCCCGCGTCTGGCCGCCGATACGCCTGACCCCTACCTTGCGCAGCTGGCCGTCTATCGCGCGGCGGTGGCGCCACTCTACCCCGGCCGGCGCGTGCGCTGCTTCCTCGTCTGGACCGAGGGGCCGCTTGGGGTCGAGATCGAGGCGGCAAGGCTTGAGGCCGCGCTCCTTGACGTTCAGCGGGTGCGTTCCTAGTTTCGAAACATGCATGCGCGAGTCCCGCGCCCCACAACAGAGGCACAAAATGACCGAGAAAGTCACCGACGCGAATTTCGAGGCCGAGGTGCTGAATTCCTCAGAGCCGGTCGTGGTCGATTTCTGGGCGGAATGGTGCGGCCCGTGCCGCCAGATCGCCCCCGCGCTCGAGGAAATTTCCAAGGAAATGGCCGGCAAGGTCAAGATCCTGAAGATGAACGTGGATGAGAACCCCGGCGTCCCCGGCAAGTTCGGCATCCGCTCGATCCCGACGCTGCTGCTGTTCAAGGACGGCAAGGTCACCTCGCAGAAGGTCGGCGCCGGGCCGAAGGGCGAGCTGAGCAAGTGGATCGCCGGCGCGATCTGAAGCGTGTCGCCGCATTGATGAAGAGGGCCGCTCGCGCGGCCCTTTTTCATTGGTGGCGCGACGCCCCCGCCTTTATGGTCGCGACCATCCCGTGACGAGCTCAAGCAGAACGACACCATGACCCAGGACACCACGACGAACGCAGCACGGCCCGTCGGCCCCGGCGACCATGTCTTCCTCGTGGATGCGTCGAACTTCGTCTTCCGCGCCTATTTCCAGTCCATGAACCAGCCGGAAAAGTTCAACTACCGGTCCGACCGGCTGCCGACCGGCGCCGTGCGCCTGTTTGCAACCAAGCTGTTCCAGTTCATCCGCGAAGGGGCCGCCGGCCTCAAGCCGACGCATCTGGCGATCATTTTCGACAAGTCGGAAAACTCGTTCCGCAAGGAACTCTACCCCGCCTACAAGGCGAACCGCTCCGAGCCGCCCGAAGATCTCGTGCCGCAATTCCCGCTGATGCGCTCAGCGGTCCGCGCCTTCGGCCTGACGCCCGTCGAGCAGGATGTCTACGAGGCCGATGATCTGATCGCCACCTATGCGCGCCAGGCCCGCGCGCGCGGTGCCGACGTGCTGATCATTTCCGCCGACAAGGATCTCATGCAGCTGGTCGGACCTGGCGTCGCCATGTTCGATCCTGCCTCTGGCTCCGTGAAGAAGGACGGCAAGTCCACCGTGCGCGAAGAGCGGCGCATTGGCCCCGACGAAGTGTTCGACTATTTCGGCGTGCCGCCCAACCGCGTTGTCGATGTGCAGGCGCTGGCAGGCGATTCCACCGACAATGTGCCCGGTGCCAAGGGTATTGGCGTGAAGACCGCAGCCCAGCTCATCGCCGAATATGGCGACCTCGACACGCTGCTGGCGCGCGCGCATGAGATCAAGCAGCCCAAGCGCCGCGAAAACCTCACCGATCCGGCGAGCGTCGCGCTGATCCGCCTGTCGCGCCAGCTCGTGCAGCTGGTCGATGATGTCGCCTGCGAGACGCCGCTCGACGACCTCACCCTGGTCGAGCCGGACGGCCGCCAGCTGGTCGCCTTCCTGAAGGCACTGGAATTTTTCACGCTCACCAAGCGCGCC
>CAIWVR010000013.1 GCA_903916165.1 uncultured Hyphomicrobiales bacterium
CGCGCGCCTATGGCAAGGGCGACATTATCAAGGTGGCCATCGCGCATGGTGAGGGCAATTACGAAGCCGACGAAACGACCATCGCGCGTCTCGAGGGCGAGGGGCGCGTCGCCTTCCGCTATTGCGACGCAAAGGGCGTGGTCGGCGGCCTTGCCAATCCAAACGGCTCGACCCACGACATTGCCGGCATTTATTCGGAACAGCGCAATGTGCTGGGCATGATGCCGCATCCCGAAAATCTGATCGACCCGCTGGTTGGCGGCATTGATGGCGCCGGCCTGTTCAGGAGCCTTGTGGCGGCCTGAGCCTGTGATCGAGGGAGACAAAAAGAGCCGACTCGCGTCGGCTCTTTTCATTCGTCGGGGCGCGTGTCGCTTCAGAAGCGGTAGGTGACGCCGGCACCGATCAGCCACGGATCAAGTTTCACCTTCGCGGTCACGGGCGTCGTGCCGCTGAGGGTCGCGGTCGCGTCCGGGCGCAGCCAGAGCTTTTTCACATCGAAATTCAGGCCCCAATGCTTGTCGAGCATGTAATCGAAGCCGGCCTGCAGGGCGACGCCGGGCGCATTCTTGACCTTGAAGGCGGTCATTGAGCCGGCTTCCTTGTTCGAGAAGGTGAACGTGTAATTCACGCCAGCGCCGACATAGGGCTTGAACGCCCCCAATTCCGTGAAGTGATATTGCAGCATCAGGGTCGGGGGCAGCAGCCAGGTCGAGCCGATCTTCCCCAAGCTCGCGAGCGCGCCAGTGCCCTTCACATTGTGCGGCGTGACGCCCAGAATGAGCTCGGCGGCGATGTTCCTCGTGAAGAAATAGGAAATGTCCAGTTCTGGCACGACGGCAGTCGAAGCCTTGATACTGCCTGGCGTGGCGCTGCCGCTGAGGCTGACGGAGGCCGATGCTTGCGGCGCGACAACAAGGCCGCGCACGCGGATCATCCAGGGGCTGGAGTGTTCGGCGAGCAGCGGAGCGGCGGCGCGCAGACCGGGAAGGTCAGCGGCGAAGGCTGGAAGCGCGACCGAGCCCAGAACCAGGGCGAGGGCGGCGCGTGAGGAAACGTTCATGATCAAATCCCTGCAAGCGAGTGTCGTCGGGGTTTTTTGGGCCCCAGCCCCGCCCATAGGCGCGCAGCTTCGCCGTGAGCGAGTTGCGCCAGATCAAAACCACACAGACTGCCGGGCCGGATTCGGGCGGCCGTGGCCATATTGTCACGCTGCACGGAAGTGATTGCCTTCGCGCGTTGTGACGGCTAATCGGAACCCTGCTCCCCAGGGCCGCGCCAGGCCCTTCGCCAGAGGGCCGTCACTTGGGCATCCAGACCATCGAGATCACGCCGCAGCTCGTCGCCGAACACGGCCTCAAGCCGGACGAATACCAGCGTATCCTCCAGCTGATCGGCCGCACGCCGACGCTGACGGAGCTCGGCATCTTCTCGGCGATGTGGAACGAGCATTGCTCCTACAAGTCATCGCGCCTGCATCTGAAAAAACTGCCGACCTCCGCCCCCTGGGTCATCCAGGGGCCGGGCGAAAATGCCGGCGTGATCGACATCGGCGACGGCCAGGCCTGCGTCTTCAAGATGGAGAGCCACAATCACCCGTCCTTCATCGAGCCCTATCAGGGCGCAGCAACTGGCGTCGGCGGTATCCTGCGCGACGTGTTCACCATGGGCGCGCGGCCCATTGCCTGCCTGAACCTGCTGCGCTTTGGCGCGCCTGATCACCCCAAGACGCGCCATCTGGTGTCCGGCGTCGTCGCCGGAATCGGCGGCTATGGCAATTCCTTCGGCGTGCCGACCGTGGGCGGCTCGGTGAATTTCCACACCCGCTATGACGGCAATATTCTCGTCAACGCCATGGCTGTGGGGCTGGCGAAGACCGACGAGATCTTCTACGCCAAGGCGACGGGCGTTGGCCGCCCCATCGTCTATCTCGGCTCGAAGACCGGGCGTGACGGCATCCATGGCGCGACCATGGCCTCCGCCTCCTTCGAGGCCAATGCGGAAGACAAGCGCCCGACCGTGCAGGTTGGTGACCCCTTCTCCGAAAAGCTCCTGCTGGAGGCCTGCCTCGAGATCATGGCCAGGGGCTGTGTCATCGCCATCCAGGACATGGGTGCTGCGGGCCTCACCTCCTCGGCTGTCGAAATGGGCGCCAAGGGCGGCCTCGGCATCGACCTCGATCTCGACAAGGTGCCGTGCCGTGAAGAGGGCATGACCGCCTACGAAATGATGCTGTCGGAAAGCCAGGAGCGCATGCTCATGGTCCTCGATCCCGCCAAGGAAGCCGAGGCCGAAGCCATTTTCGTGAAATGGGGTCTCGATTTCGCAATTATCGGCAAGACCACGGACACCAAGCGTTTTGTCATCCGCCACAAGGGCCAGGTCGAGGTCGACCTGCCCATCATGGAGCTCGGTGACGAGGCTCCCATCTATGATCGGCCCCACGTGCCGACCCCGAAACAGCCGGTCATCGAGCCCTCCTCCGTGATGCCGCCGATGTCGCATGCCGATGCCCTCGTCCATCTGCTGGGCACGCCCGACCTGTGCTCGAAGCGCTGGGTGTGGGAGCAGTATGATCACCTGATCCTCGGCAACAGCGTGCAGCAGCCCGGCGGCGACGCCGGCGTGGTGCGGATTGGCGATGGACCCAAGGGCCTCGCCATGACGACTGACGTGTCACAACGCTATTGCGAGGCCGATCCGGTCGAGGGTGGCAAGCAGGCCGTGGCCGAAGCCTGGCGCAACATCACGGCGACTGGTGCCCTGCCGCTGGCGCTCACCGACAATCTGAATTTCGGCAACCCGGAAAAGCCCGAATGTATGGGACAGCTCGTCGGCTGCCTGCAGGGCATCGGCGAGGCCGCGCGCGCGCTCGATTTCCCGATCGTCTCGGGCAATGTCTCGCTCTACAATGAGACGCAGGGCCGCGGCATCCTGCCGACACCCTCCATTGGCGGCGTCGGCGTGATCGCCGATGTGGCACTTTCGGCCTCTGTCGCCTTCAAGAAGGCCGGGCAGAGCATTATTCTCGTTGGCACCACGCAGGGCTGGCTTGGCCAGTCGATCTATCTGCGCGATGTCTGCGGGCGTGAGGAGGGCGCACCGCCGCCGGTCGATCTTTTGGCCGAGCGCCGCAACGGCGATTTCGTGCGCCAGCTGATCCTGGCCTCGCGCGTCGATGCCGTGCACGATCTCTCCGACGGCGGCCTTGCCGTCGCGCTGGCGGAAATGGCGATGGCGTCGCGCATCGGCGCGAAGCTCGTCATGGATCTCGGCCCGGCGCCACATGGCGTGCTGTTTGGCGAGGATCAGGCCCGCTATCTGCTGACGGCCTCCAGCGAGGACGCCGGCCGCATCGTCGCGGACGCCGCCATCGCCGGCGTACCCGCGGCCATCATCGGCGTCACCGGCGGCGACAAGGTCGAGCTTCCGGGGCAAGTGCCTGTCACAATCGAGAAGCTTGCCAGCGCCCATGAAGACTGGCTGCCAGCCTTCATGGCTGGCCCCGCAGCATAAGGAACGACAGCTATGGCCATGCAGGCGCATGAAATCGAAGAGATGATCAAGGCGGCTTTGCCCGACGCGGTCGTCACAATCACGGATCTTGCCGGGGATGGCGATCATTATGCCGCCACCGTCGTCTCCAGCGCCTTCAAGGGCAAGACGCGCGTGCAGCAGCATCAGATCGTCTATGCCGCGCTGAAGGGCCACATGGGGGGCGCGCTGCATGCGCTGGCCCTGACGACAAGCCTGCCGGCCTGACTGGCGCCGACAGGAGAACCGCCTATATAATCTCCGTGAAGGCGGAGCCTTGACCTCCGTTCAAAGGAAGACAGCCATGGCCGACGTTCAGGAACAGATCAAACAGGAAGTCACCGGCAATGATGTCGTGCTCTTCATGAAGGGCACGCCGCAATTTCCGATGTGCGGCTTTTCGGGGCAGGTCGTGCAGATCCTCGATCACCTCGGCGTGCCCTACAAGGGCGTCAATGTCCTTGAGGACGAAGGCATCCGCCAGGGCATCAAGGATTTCGCCAACTGGCCGACGATCCCGCAGCTCTATGTGAAGGGCGAATTCGTCGGCGGCTGTGACATCATCCGCGAGATGTTCCAGGCTGGCGAACTGGCCACCCATCTGAGCGAGAATGGCATCGTCTGCCAGCAGCCCGCCAAGGGCTGACCGGAGCGCTACGGCGCCAGTCCCATCTGCTCCAGTGCGGCAGCCCCAAGCAGGCCATAAGGATTGGCGAGCGTCTCCAGGATCTCGAAATGATTATAGCCGGTCCCGACAAGCAGTCGGACCGGCTTTCC
>CAIWVR010000014.1 GCA_903916165.1 uncultured Hyphomicrobiales bacterium
CATTGATATCGAGAATCGTGACATCTGTCTCGGGGCCGCCCGCTTGCGCCACGCGGAACGCGACGTCACCGGTGCCACCCGCGACATCGAGGTGCCGGAAAGACCGGTTCTTCGGCGGCTTCACCATGGAAACGAGCACATCCTTCCAGGCCCGATGCAAGCCCATCGACATGAAGTCGTTCATCACGTCGTAGCGGTCCGCGACCTTGTGGAAGACGTCGTCGACGAGCGCCTGCTTTTGAACGAGGCGAACGGTCTCGAAGCCGAAATGCGTGTCATCCTCGGGACGAGGCCCGGTCGTAGAAGCGTGAACCATGACTGACTCCAAAGTGGCTAGACCATAGCGCGACAGCACGGGAATGACCATGTAGCATTGCGGCCTTCCCGAACGCGCCATGGCAGCCCGAAAGACGAGGACCTATGCCTGAACTTCCCGAGGTCGAGACCGTCCGGCGTGGCCTCGAGCCCGCCCTGCAAGGGACCCGGATCGACAAGGTGGAGCAAAGGCGACCCGACCTGCGGTTTCCCCTGCCCGAGAATTTCGTTCAGCGCCTTGAGGGCCGAACGATCACGAGCCTGGGGCGTCGTGCAAAATATCTTCTCGCCGATCTCGACGATGGCATGACCCTGATCATGCATCTGGGCATGAGCGGCTCGTTCCGCGTCGAGCGCGACGACGGTGAACCGACCACGCCGGGTTCCTTCCATCACGAGCGATCAGGCTCAGCCACCCACGACCATATTGTCTTCCATCTCGCAAACGGCCGCAGGATAACCTACAATGATCCTCGCCGTTTCGGGTTCATGGACCTCGTCGCGCGCACGGCCCTTTCTGAGCACCCGTCGTTCAGGACCCTCGGGCTCGAACCGCTGGGCAATGAATTGAACGGCGATCGCCTGGCCGCACTCTTCAAGGGTCGCAAGACACCCCTCAAGGCCGCACTGCTCGACCAGAGCCTGGTTGCCGGGCTAGGCAATATTTATGTCTGCGAGGCGCTCAACATGGCCAAGCTCTCGCCGAAGCGGCTTGCCGGGACACTGGCACGCAAGACCGGCGCGGCGACCCCGGCAGCGATACAGCTGGCTGACGACATCAAGTTGGTCCTGACGGACGCTATCCGTGCCGGAGGCTCATCGCTGCGCGACCATAAATTGACCGATGGGTCGCTCGGTTATTTCCAGCACCATTTCCGTGTCTACGACCGCGAAGGCGAGCCCTGCCTGACGCCGGATTGCGACGGTGTCATCAAGCGGATTGTCCAGAGCGGCCGCTCCACATTCTATTGTCCGACGTGTCAAAAGTAGGCAAAGGCGAGACGATCATGGACGTGCGCCCCATCAGCTGAGATAATCCCCTTCATAAGCGCTGGAAAACGGCGGAGATTTCGGGAGGAACACATGGGTTTTCTGATCACAACCGCGCGCCGCACTCTGATCCTGGGCCTGGTTGGCATCTCGGTGGCTTCAAGTGCTGCACACGCAGACAATATCTCCGATTTTTATCGCGGCAAGAACGTCAATGTCCTGATCGGCGTTGCGGTGGGCGGCGAATACGACCTTCATGCACGCATGGTGTCGCGTTACCTTGGCAGGCACATCCCAGGCAACCCCAACGTCGTTCCCCAGAACATGACCGGTGCCGGCGGCCTGAAGATGGCGAATTACCTCTATGAAGTCGCCGCACGCGACGGCACCAACATCGGCATGCTGGCGAACACGTTTCCGGCGATGCAGGCGGCCGGCGTCAAGGGCGTCGCGTTCGACGCCGAAAAGTTCAACTGGATCGGCTCGATCTGTCCGACCGTCGAGACCATGACTGTCTGGAAAACCACCGGCGTCAAAACGTTCGACGACGCCCGCAAGACGGAAGTGATCGCGGGCGCGACGGGGCGCGGCGCCATCACCTACATGTTCCCGGCCATGCTGAACGAGTTCGCGGGCACGAAATTCAAGATCGTCACCGGCTATCCCGGCGGCAATGACGTCAATCTCGCGATGGAGCGTGGCGAAGTCGGCGCACGCAACAACACCTGGTCAAGCTGGAAGGTGACCAAGCCGTCCTGGCTCGCCAACAAGGATATCACGATCCTCGTGCAAGCCGGCCCCAAGGCCGCAGACCTGCCCTTCGTGCCGTCCATCGAGGACGTGATCCCCGATCCCGACAATCGCAAGGTTGTCGAACTGCTGGTCTCGGGCACGCGCCTCGGTCGCCCGCTTGCCACGACACCGGGCGTTCCCGAAGACCGCGTGAAAGCCTTACGGGACGCTTTCGACGCTGTGATGAAGGATCCGGATTTCGTCAAGGAAGCGGCGGCGGCCAATATCGACATCGACCCGGTGCGCGGTGTCGACATGCAGCAGTTCGTGACCAAGGTGCTCGCCACGCCCAAGCACCTTGCGGCGCGCGCCCGCGAATTGATCGAGTGACGCCCGCCGCCGGATCACCTGCAAGCGTGCAGCGGCCCTACTTGCCGGTTTTGACCCGCGTCCATTCGCGGGTCACGAGCCGCTGTGTCTGGGCGTCGTAGGGCGAGACGGTGAACAGCCGCGCCATGGTGGCTGCGTCAGGATAGATCACCGGATTGTCCACCACACCCTTGTCGATATAGGGCTTTGACTCAAGAACGCTGTTGGCAAAATTCGTGACATTGGTGTTGCGTGCCGCCATTTCGGGACGCAACATAAAGTCGATAAAAGCATGCGCTTCGGCGACATGCGGCGCATCCTTCGGGATGGCGAAACTGTCAAGCGACATCAGCGTGCCTTCCTTGGGGATGACATAGGAGACATTGACACCGTTCTTGGCTTCCAGCGCACGGTTGCGCGCCTGGAAGGCATCTCCCGCCCAGCCGATCGCCATGCAAATGTCGCCATTGGCCAGCGCATTGATGTATTCTGACGAATGATATTTCTTGACGTTCGGGCGCATCTGCGCGAGCAGCACGGCAGCCTTGCGGATCTCATCGGGCTTCTTCGAATCCGGGTTGAAGCCAAGGTAGCGCAGGGCAATCGAGAACAGGTCTTCGGGGCTGTCGAGCACGTAAACCCCGCAATCGGCGACCCGCTTCAGGTTCTCTGGTTTGAAGACCACATCCCAGCTGTCGACAGGAACCTTGCCCAGTCGCTGCCAGACCTTCTCGGTGTTGAACGCAATGCCGGTGGTGAACCACATATAGTTCACGGCATAGCGGTTGCCGGGATCATAGACGGCAAGACGCTTCATGACCTCAGGCCAGAGATTTCTGGCATTCGGGATCTTGCTCATGTCGAGCGGCTGGAAGACGCCCGTCTTGATCTGCCTTTGCAGGAAGGTGGCCGATGGCACGACGACATCATAGCCAGTGCGCCCGGCCAGCAATTTCGTTTCGAGAATCTCATTGGAATCGTACGTGTCATAGACAACCTTGATCCCCGTCTCGCGGGTGAACTCGTTCAGCGTCTTCGCGTCAATGTAATCCGACCAATTATAGACATGGACGACCTTGTCGGCGGCGCAACTGGGCGCGGTCGCCACGGCAACGGCCAAGAGCATGGCGCAAAAAACGGCGCTCAGGTTTCGTATCATCGAAGGGACTCCCGTCACTTGCCGAGCGCACGCGCCAGCCTGCCAAGGCCAGCGTCGAGCGTCGCATCATTCTTGGAAAAACAGAGACGCACGACGTTACGCACCGGATTCTCGTCATAAAAGGCCGAGACAGGTATGGCAGCCACCCCATGGTCGACGACCAGTCTCTTGCAGAAGGCAAAATCGTCGGTCTCGCCAAGTGGCGCGATGTCGATATTGAGAAAGTAAGTTCCCTGGCTCGGGATCACGTCGAAGCCGAGCGCCTGCAGCCCTTGCGTCAGCCGATCACGGCTGCGCTGAAAAGCTGCACGCATGTCAGCAAAATAAGCGTCCGGCTTTGCAAGACCGAAAGCCACTGCGGCCTGCAGGTTCGGCGGCGTCGTGAACGTCAGGAACTGATGCGCCTTGGACACGACGCGCAGCAGATCCGGCGCGGCAACAACGAGGCCGACTTTCCAGCCGGTGAGCGAGAAGATCTTGCCGGCCGAGCCAATCTTGACCGTGCGCTCGCGCATGCCGGGGATCGTCATCATCGGCACATGCTCGTGCCCGTCGAACACGACATGTTCCCAGACCTCGTCACTGATGCAGACCGCGTCGAACCGCATGCAATAGGTCGCCAGCAATTCGAGCGATGCGCGCGGCAAGACAGTGCCGGTCGGATTGAGCGGCGTATTCAGGATCACGACGCGCGTGCGATCGGTGAAGACGGCGTCGAGATCGGCTGCCGTGAACTGCCAGTGCGGCGGCTTCAGCGTGACAAGCCGCGGGATGCCGCCCGCGAGCCGCACCATCGGGAGATAGGAATCATAGACCGGCTGGAACAGCACCACCTCGTCACCGGGACGCACCATGGCAAGAATGGCGGCACTCAAGGCTTCCGTGGCTCCAGAGGTCACCAGGGTCTCACGCTGGGGATCGATCGACAGCGCATGGAACCGTCCGTAATGGGCGGCGATAGCATCGCGCAACTCGGCGGTCCCCATCATGGACGGATATTGATTGTACCCGTGCAGGGTGGCTTCGGCGGCCTTTCTGCGGACATCCTCCGGGCCGGGGTCGTCCGGGAACCCCTGCCCCAGATTGATGGCCTGGTGCTCACGTGCCAGCGAGGACATAGTCTCGAATATGGTCGTCGGCAAATCCGCGAATAGGGGGTTCATCGGTCCTCGTCAGGCGGCGGGCTGATGCAATACGGATCTGCTTCCTAGCATGACATTCCAACTGCTAGAAGATCACAGCAAGGACGGGATGCAAGATCGGCATGCAGGAGATTCCGCGAGCGCCGGAAGACGGACGGCAATCGGAGACAGCGGCGCAGGTGTCGCGGGGTGTGCGACGGCTTCTGCGCGCGCATGGGCTGGCGTCCGTGACGGAAATGCCCCTCCCCAGCGGACGCCGCGCCGATATTGTCGCTTTGGCACCCGACGGGCAGATCGTGATCGTCGAGATCAAATCATCCATGGCGGATTTTCGGGCCGATCTGAAATGGCCGGAGTACCGGCACCATTGCGACCGGCTCTATTTCGCCATTCCGGTCGAAGTTTCCGAGGACGCCATGCCTGATGATGCCGGTCTGATCGTGGCCGATGCCTTTGGCGCAGCTTTTGTGCGGACGGCACCCGATCATCGCCTGGCCGGAGCGACGCGCCGGTCCATGCTGCTCCGGTTCGGCCATTTTGCTGCGGACCGGCTGCACCGGCTCCGGGATGCCGGGCTGCAAGATTAGCGCGGAGCCCGCTTGGCCAGAATGCGCTGAAGCGTGCGCCGGTGCATATTCAACCGCCGCGCCGTCTCTGACACATTGCGTCCACAAAGTTCGTAGATCCGCTGGATATGTTCCCAGCGGACGCGATCTGCCGACATCGGATTTTCGGGAAGCGCTGCCTTGTCATGGCGAATCGCCATCAGCGCATTGTAAATCTCGTCGGCATCGGCAGGCTTGGCGAGATAGTCGAAGGCACCAAGCTTCACCGCGGTCACGGCCGTTGCTATATTGCCATAGCCCGTCAGGATGACGCCACGGGCGTCGGGGCGCAGC
>CAIWVR010000015.1 GCA_903916165.1 uncultured Hyphomicrobiales bacterium
CATTCCCGCCGTGGCCTCCTGAAGCTCGTTTCGCAGCGTCGCCAGCTCCTCGACTACGTCAAGAAGCATGACGAAGCCCGCTACAAGACGCTCATCGAGCGTCTCGGCATCCGCCGCTAATTCAAGTGAACGCCGGCCCATCCGGGCCGGCGTTCTTGCATGCAAAGACAGGCGCAAAAGCGCCATCCCGAACCGGAGGCATGGGGCTTCCGGCTCACGCGGGACACGGCCAGGCCATGGCAGGATCGCCGGACGCTGTCGCTCTGACAGCCTCTCGCCGTCTTGCTCATGGCCGCCGGATCTCCCGCCCATGAAAGACAGACGATATGTTCGAAATTCATCGTGAAGAACTTGACTGGGCCGGGCGCAAGCTCGTCCTTGAAACCGGCCGCGTCGCCCGCCAGGCCGACGGTGCCGTCCTCGCCACCTGGGGCGAGACCACGCTTCTCGCCACCGTCGTGTCCGCCAAGACCCCCAAGGTGGGCATCGATTTTTTCCCGCTCACCGTCAACTATCAGGAAAAGGCATTCGCCGCCGGTCGTATTCCCGGTGGTTATTTCAAGCGCGAAGGCCGTCCGTCCGAGAAGGAGACGCTGGTCTCCCGCCTGATCGACCGCCCGATCCGCCCGCTGTTCCCCGACGGTTACCGCCACGACACGCAGGTTGTCGTGACCGTGCTCAGCCACGATCTCGAGAACGATCCGGACGTCCTCGCTATGGTTGCCGTTTCGGCGGCCCTGACGATCTCGGGCATCCCGTTCATGGGTCCGATCGGCGGCGCGCGCGTCGGCCACATCAAGGGTGAGCTGAAGCTCAACCCGACGATCGACGAGATGAAGGAATCCGCGCTCGACCTCGTCGTCGCCGGCACCGCCGACGCCGTCCTCATGGTCGAATCGGAAGCCAAGGAATTGTCCGAAGCTGTCATGCTCGAAGCCGTCATGGTCGGCCATCGCGGCTTCCAGCCGGTGATCGACGCGATCATCCGTCTTGCCGAAAAAGCCGCCAAGGATCCCCGCGATCTTGTCACGGTCGACAAGTCGGCTTGCGAAACAGCCGTCAGCGCTGTCGCCGAAGCCGAATTGCGCGACGCCTACAAGCACACCGTCAAGCAGCAGCGCTACGCCGCTGTCGATGCCGTCAAGTCAAAGCTGATGGCTGCCATGTTCCCCGAGGGACAGACGGCCAAATTCGACAAGCAGATGGTCAATGAGGTCTTCCACGACCTGCAGGCCAAGGTTGTCCGCTGGAACATTCTCGACACCGGCATCCGCATCGACGGCCGCAACGTGACGACGGTTCGCCCGATCCTCTCGCAGGTCGGCATCCTGCCGCGCACGCATGGCTCTGCCCTGTTCACGCGTGGCGAGACGCAGGCTCTGGTTGTCGCCACCCTCGGTACGGGTGAAGACGAGCAATACATCGACTCGCTGGAAGGCACCTACAAGGAGCGCTTCCTGCTTCACTACAACTTTCCTCCTTACAGCGTCGGCGAGACCGGCCGCATGGGGTCGCCCGGCCGCCGCGAAATCGGCCATGGCAAGCTTGCCTGGCGCGCCATCCGCCCGATGCTGCCGACGGCTGCGGAATTCCCCTACACGATCCGCGTCGTGTCGGAGATCACCGAGTCGAACGGTTCGTCGTCGATGGCGACCGTCTGCGGCGCCTCGCTCTCGCTCATGGATGCGGGCGTTCCGCTGAAGCGTCCGACGGCGGGCATCGCGATGGGTCTTATCCTTGAGGGTGAGCGTTTCGCAGTTCTGTCCGACATCCTTGGCGACGAGGATCACCTCGGCGACATGGACTTCAAGGTTGCGGGCACGTCGGAAGGCGTCACCTCGCTGCAGATGGACATCAAGATCGCCGGCATCACGGAAGAGATCATGCGCGTTGCGCTTGATCAGGCCCAGGCTGGCCGTCTCCATATTCTCGATGAAATGTCGAAGGCCCTGACCGGCGCGCGCGCCGAGCTCGGTGAATTCGCGCCCCGCATCGAGACGTTCAAAATTCCGACCGACAAGATCCGTGAAGTGATCGGCACCGGCGGCAAGGTCATTCGCGAAATCGTCGAGAAGACCGGCGCCAAGATCAATATCGAGGACGACGGCACGGTGAAGGTTGCCTCCAGCGACGGCAATTCGATCAAGGCGGCTATCGCCTGGATCAAGTCCATCGCGTCGGATCCGGAAGTCGGTGCCATCTACGAGGGCACGGTCGTCAAGACCACCGATTTCGGCGCCTTCGTGAACTTCTTCGGCGCCAAGGACGGCCTGGTTCACATCTCGCAGCTCTCCAAGCAGCGCGTGAACAAGACCACCGATGTCGTCAAGGAAGGCGACAAGGTCAAGGTCAAGCTGATGGGCTTTGATGATCGCGGCAAGGTCCGCCTGTCGATGCGCGTCGTCGACCAGGAAACCGGCGAAGACATTGAAGGCAAGGAAGAGAAGGTGGGGGGCGAGTAATCGCCTCACGCTTCAGTCCTGTTGACAGAAAAGAGGGCGGCTCCATTCGGGGCCGCCCTTTCAATTTGAGGGTCTATCCGTCCGTCTTCAGGCCTCATGCGCGATCAGCGCCAATCGGTCCCACGGCCCGTCTCCGTTTTGTCGCCCTGGCGCATGCCCGGGCCTTCGCCACCCATGCCGGGCTGGTGACCACGCCCACCTTCAGCCATGCGATGGTGATGGCGACCGCCTTCGTCGCCGCGCCCCATGTTCTGCCCCATGTGCATAAAGTCGTGGTCGTGGCCGGGCGGGCGCATCAGGATGTGCAGGCGACG
>CAIWVR010000016.1 GCA_903916165.1 uncultured Hyphomicrobiales bacterium
ACATCTTGCCGGGGATTGCGTGACCCTGTCCCTGATCAAGGATGGCGATCATCGCCTGTCACGTGAGGAAGATATTGCCGCCCTGATCGCAGCGGTCGACCGCATCGCCTGAACAGGCTGTCAGATCGCCTTGCGGCGCAGGCGTTTCGTGCCGGAAAAGATCGCGAGTGCTCCAAGCCCCGACACTGCTGAAGCCGTGACGAGGGGCATGGCGCTGCCGCCGACGAAGGCGCCGACGCCAGCGCCTGCCGCCGAGGCGAAAACCATCTGGACGAAGCCCGCCAGTGACGAGGCGGCACCGGCACGTTCGGGAAACGGCGCCATGGCGGCAGCCATCGCCTGCGGCAACACAAGGCCGATGCCCGTGAAATAGATCATTTCGGGAATGATCAGCGCGACAATCTGGCCGGGCAGGAGGAAGGCGCCCAGCCATTGTCCGATGCCGCCGAGGGCGAGCAGCGCCACACCAAGGCCGATGGTGCCATCAAAGCCCCGGCGCAGCACGATGCGCGTGCCAATCAGCGTGCCCAGAACGAAGCTCACCGAGCAGATCGCAAAAGCAATGCCGAACATGATTTCGGTCAGGCCGTAGACGCCCTGCAACACGAAGGATGAGGCCGAGATGAATGCAAACAGGCCTGCATAGCTCAGCGCGAGAAGCGCGACATAGGCCCGATAGGAGTGGTTCTTCAGCACCTTGGCATAGGATTGCAGGATCGCACGCGGAGCCAGGCGGGAGGCGTCGCAAAACCGGTTGGTCTCGGGCACGAGGACGGCGGCAAGCACCGCGAGGATGGCACCGCCCACCGCCATGGTGACGAATGTCGAGCGCCAGCCAAATGCGATCTGCAGGACGCCGCCAAGGATCGGCGCGACGATCGGCGTGATCCCCATAATGCTGCCCATCATCGACATTTCGCGCCCGGCGCGTGGTCCCTCATACAGGTCGCGGACCATGGTGCGCGCCAGAATGATGGGTCCGGCACCCCCGAAGGCCTGGAGGGCGCGCGCAACGATCAGCATTTCGACCGATGTCGCAGCAGCGCAGACGATTGTTGCCGCAACGAAGAGCGCGAAGGCGGCGATGAGCACAGGCTTGCGGCCGAGCGCGTCCGAGACCGGGCCGTAGACGATCTGCCCGACCGAGAAGCCGATCAGATAGGTGGACAATGTGAGTTGCACGGCTGCGGGTGTTGCGCCAAGCGCTGCGCCGATGTGGGGCAGCGACGGCAGGTAGAGATCGGTCGCCAGTGGCCCGAGTGCGGTCATGAAGGCGAGCATGACCGTCATGGCCAGCGTGTCTGGTTTCAAGGGCATGAAAGTTCCCGGCGCGTGTGACTGTTCCGAATAGGGCGGCACCAACGCCCTGTCCATCGTTGCTCACGGCATGGCTCGCCTGTGCCGGGACGCCTTGCCTGAGGGCGCTGGCAGGTGTATAAGGCCATCATTCACATTTCGCAGTGTGACCATTTCTGATGGTCGATTGTCGAGAGTGGGGCCCGGACGGGACCCGCTCTTTTTTGCTTGGCAAGTTTGCCTGGCCGGGCCCATCAGGGCGCAGGCGGGCGCATAGGGAGAACATGGGTTTGCAGCAGGACAAGAGCATCACGGGGACGGAGACCGGCCCGGATCTGCTCGCTGAACCGCGTCTGGTTATGGACACGGGCGTGGCCGCGCGCGTGGCGCTGATCGCTGCGCCGGTCCTGCATGATCTCGGTTTCCGCCTTGTCCGCGTGAAGATCTCGTCGGGCATGGACACGACATTGCAGATCATGGCCGAGCGCCCCGACGGTACGATGAATGTCGACGATTGCGAGAAGGTCAGCGTGGCGCTGTCGCCGGTGCTCGATCTCGAGGAACCGATCACCCAGGCCTATCGGCTGGAAGTCTCGTCGCCGGGCATTGACCGGCCGCTGGTGCGGCGGTCTGATTTCGAGCGCGCGGTGGGTCATGAGGCCCGCGTCGAGTTGAGTTTCGGCATCGACGGACGCAAGCGCTTTCGTGGCTGGGTCGAGGGCGTCGAAGGCCAGGGCCGCGATGCGGTCGTGCTGCTGCGCCGGATCGATGCGCGCCCCGACGAACCCTCCGACGTGCGCCTGCCCATCCATGATATCGACCAGGCTCGCCTGGTGCTGACCGAGGCGCTGATCCGCGAGTCCCTGCGTGCGGGCAAGGTCGCCGGCGACGAGCCCGCGCCTGCGCCGGAGCCGGAAGACGATGCCAGCGTGCGGCGCGGCCCCGGCCGCTTCGCCAAGCCCAAACCCCTTTCACCGGGAGCCGCCGCTGCGCGCCGCAGCCGTCCGCTTCCCAAACGCTAATCGCTTTCAACCGACTCCCAGTCGTTCCAGGAGAGATAAACATGGCCGTCAGCGCCAACAGGCTCGAGCTCTTGCAGATCGCCGACGCGGTCGCGCGCGAAAAGTCGATCTCGCGTGAAATCGTTCTGAACTCGATGGAAGACGCGCTGCAGAAAGCAGCGCGGTCGCGCTACGGTCAGGAGACCGAGATCCGGGTCGAGATCAACCCGCGCACCGGCGAGGTCCGCACGTCGCGCCTGATGCTCGTCGTCGACCAGATCGAGAACGACGCCACGCAGATTCTTCTCGTCGACGCGCGCAAGCGCAATCCCGCCGCCCAGGTCGGGGACTGGATCGCCGAGACGCTGCCGCCCTTCGATTTTGGCCGCATCGCCGCGCAATCGGCCAAGCAGGTCATCGTGCAGAAGGTGCGCGAGGCCGAGCGCGACCGCCAGTATCAGGAATACAAGGATCGCATCGGCGAGATCGTCAACGGCGTCGTCAAGCGTGTCGAATATGGCAATGTCATCATCGACCTCGGCCGTGGCGAGGCGATCGTGCGCCGTGACGAGCTGATCCCGCGCGAGATGTTCCGCCCCGGCGACCGTGTGCGGGCCTATGTCTATGACGTGCGCCGCGAACAGCGTGGCCCGCAGATTTTCATGTCGCGCACGCATCCGCAGTTCATGGCAAAGCTCTTCGCGCAGGAAGTGCCGGAGATCTACGACGGCATCATCGAGGTGAAGTCGGTCGCCCGCGATCCGGGCTCGCGCGCCAAGATCGCCGTCATCTCGCGCGATTCCTCGATTGACCCGGTTGGTGCCTGCGTCGGCATGCGCGGCTCGCGCGTGCAGGCCGTGGTGAATGAGCTGCAGGGTGAGAAGATCGACATCATCCCGTGGTCGGCGGACGCCGCAACCTTCATCGTGAACGGGCTGCAACCCGCCGAAGTCGTGAAAGTGGTGCTTGACGAAGATTCGGCGCGTATTGAAGTGGTCGTCCCCGATGACCAATTGTCTCTTGCGATCGGTCGTCGTGGCCAGAACGTGCGGCTTGCGTCGCAGCTCACCGGCTGGGACATCGACATTCTGACGGAAGCGGAAGAATCCGAGCGCCGCCAGAAGGAATTTCTGGAGCGTACCAACACCTTCATGCAGGCGCTGGATGTCGATGAAGTCGTCGGCCAGTTGCTCGCCTCGGAAGGGTTCCGTTCGGTCGAGGAACTTGCCTATGTCGATCTCGCCGAACTCGCCTCGATCGAGGGGTTTGACGAAGACACGGCTGGCGAGATCCAGAACCGTGCCCGCGACTTCCTGGCCAAGCACGAGGCCGAGCTCGACAATCGTCGCAAGGAACTCGGTGTTGCCGATGACTTGCGTGACGTGGATGGCATCACCACCGCCATCATGGTCAAGCTCGGCGAGAATGATGTGAAGACCATCGAGGATCTTGCAGGCTGCGCCACCGACGATCTCGTCGGCTGGACCGAGCGCAAGGATGGCGAAACGATCAAGAATGCCGGCTTCCTCGACGGGATCGAGATCTCGCGCGAAGACGCCGAGGTCATGATCATGAACGCTCGCGTCAAGGCTGGCTGGGTCGAGGCTGCGGCTGAACCCGCGGCGGTCGAAGGCGATGCTGACGTCGACGCGGAAACCACCTAAGGCTGAACGGGGACTTGGATTTGACGCGCACGGACAGGATGGCGGAAACGGAATCGGAGCGGACGTGCATCGTCACGCGCCAGATCCGTGCGCCGTCCGACATGCTGCGCTTCGTGATCGGGCCAGACGAGAGCGTCGTACCCGATCTCAAGCGCAATTTGCCCGGTCGCGGCGTCTGGGTGACCGCGCAGAAGCCGATCGTCGCGGAAGCGGTGAAACGGCAGGCCTTTGCCAAAAGCTTCAAGGCCAAGGCGCGGGCGGCTGCGACACTGGCTGACGATGTGGACCGGCTGCTCGAACAGGGCGCGCTGCAGTCCTTGTCAATCTGCAACAAGGCCGGGCTCGTCTCGACGGGGTCGGCCAAAGTGGAAAAGGCCATTGCCACCGCGCCGGTTGCCGCCATGGTTCATGCCACCGATGGCGGACCAGACGGCATCCGGAAAATCGGTCAGGCGCTGACCCGGAACTATGGCGAGGCAGCCGTTGCGGTGCCGCGAATCATTCTCTTTGCCTCAAGCCAATTGGATTTGGCATTGGGGCGGTCAAATGTGATACATGCAGCGCTCAAGAGCGGCGCGGCAAGCAAGGCGTTTCTGGAGCGGTGCCGTCGTCTCGCGCATTACAGGTGTGAGATCGGGACGGACACCGTGTCACCGGAGGTGCCGGAAGCGGTCGAGGGATCGGAAGATATTTCGGGATCGGACGCACAGAGCGGCCCGGCCCAAGCAGGAGCGGATGACCGCAATCAGCGGGGCGGCGGCCCGGATCATTGCCAAAAAGATCGGCCGGAGCATGGCTCCGGCACCAATGTGATGACGAGCGGGCGCGGCCCTGGGATCGAGACCATATGACTGAAACGAAGAATACCGGCGACAAGACCTTGACCGTAGGCCCGGCGAAGACGCTTTCGCTGAAGCGCCCGGTCGAGCAGGGCGTCGTCCGTCAGAGTTTCTCGCACGGCCGCACGAAAGCGGTCGTGGTCGAGACGGTCAAGCGGCGCCCCGTAGCGGCGGCTGTCGCGCCGGCCAAGCCGGCTGCGCCAGCCCCGGCTGTCCCTGCGCCAGCTGCAGAGGTGCGGCCCTCCGCAGCCCCCACACATGCGCCCGTTGCCCCAGTGGTCTCGGCACCTGTTGCTTTGGCTCCTGCTGCCCCGGCTGTCGAGGCGGTCGCTGCCGCCCCGCCGACGGCTCCGGCTCCGGTCGTGACGGTTCCGGCGGCTGCGGCCATCACCGCAGAGCCGGTCCCCGCGCCTGTCATCAAGGCACCTGCCCCTGTGGTGGCCACAGCAGCTCCGGCCGCACCCGCGCGACCTGCAGCCCCGGCTGCGCGCCCCGCGGCACCTGGTGCCCGCACGCCTGCTAATCCGGCCGGTCGTGGGGCAAGCCGTCCGTCGCCGGGCAATCGCCCGAACACGGGCGTCGTACTGCGCACGCTGACCGAGGAAGAGCGCGACGCCCGGACCCGCGCCCTGGTCGGTGCCCGCGAGCGTGAAGAAGACGATCGCCGCAAGGCCGAGGAAGACGCCGCGCTACGCGCTGCGCGCGAGATTGCGCAGAAGGCTGAGCGCGAAGCCGCTGAAGCCCGCAAGAAAGACGAAGACGCCCGCCGTCAGCAGGAGGCTGAAACCAAGCGCCGTTCTGAAGAAGCCGCCGCCCGCCGCCTGGCTGGCGAAGGCCCGCCGCCTCCGCCGGCACCCGGTGCCGTGCGTCGTCCCGCCCCCGCAGGCGGCGTGGCACCGACTGCGCTCGCTCCCCGTACGCCTGGCGCACCTGCCGGCGATGGCATGGTCCGACGTCCAATCATGCCGGCTCCGAAGCTCGCCTTGCCGACGGTCGCCAAGCCGACGCGTGGCGCCGAACAGAAGAACCGTGGCCGCCTGACGGTGACCAGTGCGACAGCCGAGCAGGAAGAGCGCACGCGGTCCGTCGCGTCCTTCCGCCGCCGCGTGCAGCGCATGAAGGGCAACCAGAACGAGCCGAAGGAAAAGGTCCTCCGCGAAGTCATCCTGCCCGAGACGATCACCATCCAGGAACTTGCGAGCCGCATGTCGGAACGCGGCGTGGACGTCATCCGTCTGATGATGCGCCAGGGCCAGATGCACAAGATCACCGACGTGATCGATGCCGACACTGCGGAACTGATCGCGGTGGAAATGGGCCATACGGTCAAGCGCGTCGCCGAGTCCGATGTCGAGGAAGGTCTCTTCGACATGCCCGACGAGGAGGGCCAGCTCGAAGGCCGTCCGCCCGTTGTGACCATCATGGGCCACGTCGATCACGGCAAGACATCGCTGCTCGACGCAATCCGCAAGGCGAATGTCGTGTCCGGCGAGGCCGGCGGCATCACCCAGCATATTGGTGCCTATCAGGTGATCGCGCCCAATGGCCTGCCGGTGACCTTCATCGACACCCCGGGACATGCCGCCTTCACGGCGATGCGCGCCCGCGGTGCCAAGGTGACCGATATTGTCGTGCTCGTCGTCGCTGCTGATGACGGCGTCATGCCGCAGACGATCGAGGCGATCAATCACGCCCGCGCGGCCGGCGTGCCGATGATCGTTGCGGTCAACAAGATCGACAAGCCCGACGCCAAGCCCGAGCGCGTGCGCACCGAACTCCTCCAGCACAATGTGCAGGTCGAAAGCTTCGGCGGCGACACGCTCGAGATCGAGGTGTCGGCCACCAAACAGATCAACCTCGACAAGTTGCTCGATGCCATTGCGCTGCAGGCGGAAGTGCTCGACCTCAAGGCCGATGCGACCCGTCTGGCCGAAGGCACGGTCATTGAAGCGCGTCTCGATCGCGGCCGCGGCCCGGTCGCAACCGTGCTCGTGCAGCGTGGCACGCTGAAGCATGGCGACATTGTCGTGGCCGGTTCCCAATGGGGCCGCGTGCGTGCTCTTCTCGACGACCAGGGCAAGCCCGTCAAAACGGCGGGTCCCTCGCTCCCGGTCGAGGTCCTCGGCTTCTCGGGTGCTCCCGAGGCGGGCGACCGCGTCGCGGTTGTCGAGAACGAAGCTCGTGCCCGCGAAGTCACCGAATATCGCGAGCGCCAGAAGCGCGACAAGATCGCCGCCCGCGGCGGTACAGCGCGCGCCTCGCTCGCCGATATGATGAGCCAGTTGAAGACGGCGGGCCGCAAGGAATTCCCGCTGCTCGTCAAGGGCGACGTGCAGGGCTCGGTCGAAGCGATCATCGCAACGCTCGAAAAGCTCAACACGGACGAAGTCGCGGCGCGCGTCATTCACGCGGGCGTTGGCGGCATCACCGAATCCGACATCACGCTGGCCGAAGCTTCGGGTTGCGCGGTCATCGGCTTCAATGTCCGTGCGCACAAGGAAGCGCGCGAACTGGCCGAACGGTCGGGCATCGAAATCCGCTATTACAACATCATCTACAATCTCGTGGATGACGTGAAGGCGGCGATGTCGGGCCTGCTGGCACCGACGCTGCGCGAGGAAATGCTCGGCAATGCCTCGATCATGGAAGTGTTCAACATTTCCAAGGTCGGCAAGGTTGCCGGTTGCCGCGTGACCGACGGCCGGGTCGAGCGTGGCGCAAGCGTGCGCCTCATCCGCGACAATGTCGTTGTGCACGAGGGCAAGCTTTCGACGCTCAAGCGCTTCAAGGACGAGGTCAAGGAAGTGCTCTCGGGCCAGGAATGTGGCATGGCCTTCGAAAACTACCAGGATATGCGCGCAGGCGACGTGATCGAATGTTATCGCGTCGAGGAGATCAAGCGCTCGCTGTAAAGCGGGCGTCGGCCTCCAGCGCCAGGCTTTACGTCAAACATCAGAAACGTTCATTCATGAGCGCGCGGGGCCGACAGGTGCCGCGTGCCGGAGTTGATCATGTCCCGAGCCCACCATAGCGGCGGCGAACCTTCGCAGCGCATGTTGCGCGTGGCCGAACTTATTCGCCACGCCATGTCCGAACTTCTCTCGCGGGGCGACATCGTCGATCCCGTGCTGGAGAAGCATGTCATTACTGTCGCGTCCGTGCGCATGAGCCCCGATCTCAAACTGGCGACCATTTACGTGGTCCCATTGGGCAGCGGCGATGTGAACGTCATCATCGAGGCGCTTGACCAGCACAGGAAATATTTGCGCTCCGAGATCGCGCGGCGCGTGAACCTCAAATTCGCCCCGGATGTCCGTTTCCGCCACGACACGGGCTTTGACATTCATTCGAAGATTGATGCGATCCTGAATTCGCCGAAGGTGAAGAAGGATCTTGGCAGCGACGAACCGGATGCGGAGGCGGGCGCATGAGTGCGCCACGTTCGCAGCGTGTCGAGGTCAATGGCTGGTTCATTCTCGACAAGCCGGTCGGGATGACCTCGACGCATGCCGTGTCGCGCCTCAAGCGCCTTTATAACGCCAAGAAGGCCGGCCATGCCGGAACCCTGGATCCGCTGGCGTCCGGCCTGTTGCCTGTTGCCTTCGGTGAAGCCACCAAGACAGTGCCCTTCGTTCAGGATGGCGAAAAATCCTATCGTTTCACCGTGCGCTGGGGCATCGAGACCGAGAGTGACGATACCGAGGGCCGCGTGACCGCGACCAGCGACCTGCGCCCCGGCCCCGACCAGATCGAGGCGGCCCTGCCCCGCTTCATCGGCACGATCATGCAGGTGCCGCCCTCGTTTTCGGCCATCAAGGTCAATGGCGAGCGCGCCTATGACATCGCCCGCGACGGCGAGACGGTCGACCTCGCGGCGCGTCCGATCACTGTCAATTCGCTCGACCTCGTCTCCTTCACGGATGATGACGCGGTGTTCGAGGCCCATTGCGGCAAGGGCACTTATGTGCGCGCCATTGCGCGCGATCTTGGCCGTGCGCTGGGCTGTCTCGGCCATGTGACGGCGCTGCGCCGGACGCGGGTCGGCCCGTTCACGGAGATGGATTCGGTGACCCTGGCGGAGGTCGAAGAGCACCCCGAGACCGCGCCAGACGTCCTGCGGCCGGTCGAAGTCGGCCTGCTGGAAGTCGCCTGTGTCGTGGTTGATCGCGACGGCGCCGCGCGCCTGCGCCGTGGCCAGTCGCTGCTGCTGCGCGGCCGCGATGCGCCCTTCGAGGGGGCGGTCTACGCGTCCTGCGGCGGCGTGCCCGTCGCCTTCGGGACGGTTGAACAGGGTGAGCTGGTGCCGAGCCGGGTGTTCAACCTGCCGCTCTGAGGGCGCGCCGCGCGTTTCTCTGGTCTTATCGCCG
>CAIWVR010000017.1 GCA_903916165.1 uncultured Hyphomicrobiales bacterium
GCCAGCGCGGCTTGTGTCTGGGCGCAGGCGGCGGCGACATCCTCGCCACCCTGCGGAAAATTCACCACGGTCGCGAGCTTGATCGACGACGGGCCGAGCGCCGCGCGGGCCTGGGCGACGAAGGCGGGCCAGATGCACAAGGCCGCGACGGGCATGGGCAGCGCCAGCGCGCGCGCCACCAAAGCGTCCATCTGTGCGGGCGTGCCATCATCCGAAAGGTCGGTGAGATCGATCAGCGGAATGGCGCGCAAAGCGACCTGTCTGTCGTCCATCATACGTCGTCCTGTTCCAGAAAAGCCGCCAGCAGCGCCTGCATCTGCGCGGCGCCTGCGGCCGCGACACGCTTTGTCTCGGCATGGTTGGGAGCGCCGCCCGCAATCCCCGCCGCATGATTGGTGACGAGCGAGACGGCTGCAACGCGCAAGCCCAGATGCCGCGCCAGAATGGTTTCGGGCACGGTGGACATGCCCACGAGATCGGCGCCGAGCAGGCCCGCCATGCGCACTTCCGCAGGCGTCTCGAAAGACGGACCGGAGAACCACATGTAGACGCCGTCCTGCAGATCAATGTGGGCTACCGCCGCCGCGCGCCGCATGCGCATGCGCAGGCCGGGATCATAGGCATCGACCATGGGTGTGAAGCGCGCGTCGCCGCTCGTCCCGATCAGCGGATTGACGCCGCTGAAATTGATGTGGTCGGTGATCAGCACGAGCGAGCCGGGCGCGAGATGCGGCCGGACGCCGCCCGAGGCGCAGGTCAGCACGAGATTGCGCAGGCCGCAGGCGGCAAGCACCTCGAGCGCGCCTGACATGGCGCGGGGGTCACCCTGTTCATAGAAATGCGCCCGGCCGAGCAGGAAGGCGATGGCACCGCGTGCATCCCGGCGCAGCACGAGCGTGCCGTCATGGCCCGACACGCCCGCCTGCGGAAAGCCTGGCAGGTCGGCATAGGGGATGGCGGCATAGGGGATGGCGGCATCGCCTTTGCCCGCGACGCTGGCAAGGCCGGTGCCCAGAACGACGGCGGTGTGGATGTCGCCGCGTGCGGCCTTGCGCAGGCGTTCCATTGCGGAGCTCACGCGCCTGCTCCATTGAGATGGTCGGGTCCGAAAGCGTCTGGCAGGAGCTCGGCCATGCCATAGCTGCGCCGCGCGCCGGAGAGAGCGCCAGCATGGATGCGGGTGCTGATATCGGCAAATTCGCGGATGCGCTGGCGGCAGGCACCGCAGGGCGTGACCGGCTCCAAGGCGTCGCCCAGCACGGCGATCTCGGCAATGCGCCTCTCGCCGGCGGCGATCATCGCGCCAATGGCATTCTGCTCGGCGCAGGCGCCGGACGGATAGGCGGCATTTTCCACATTGCAACCCAGATACAGGCCACCGCCCGCGCCGCGGATGGCCGCCCCCACGGCGAAGCGGGAATAGGGCGCATAGGCGCGGGCGCGCACCTGCGCTGCCGCCGCGAACAGCTCGTCGATTCCGCTCACGTCGCCCCCTGCCAAATCACAATTGCACCATGCCACGCCCGTTTCGGCTTCGCCACATTGCCTTCGGCGCTGAGCATGCGA
>CAIWVR010000018.1 GCA_903916165.1 uncultured Hyphomicrobiales bacterium
ACTCAACATAGAGCAGGATCGCGCGCGTCTGGGACTCCAGCGCGAAATAATCGAGCAGGTCGCCAAAGTCGATGTCGGCCATGTCACCCACCGACACCAGGCCGGAGAAGCCAATGCGCCGCTGATGCGCCCACGCCAGCAATGCGGCCGTGATGGCGCCCGATTGCGAAATGACCGCCAGATCGCCCGGAATGGCCGGATGCGCGGCGAAACTCGCATCGAGCTTCGCACGCGGCACGATGACGCCAAGGCAGTTGGGCCCGACAATGCGGATGCCGGTTTCGGCGGCGATCTGCGCAAGTTCGGCTTTCAGCGACCTGTCGCCATGCGAGGGATCGGCGGTGATGACGATTGCCGCGCCGACGCCGAATGCCTCCGCCTCGCGCACGATCTGCGCCACCGCGTCACGCGGTGCCGCGACGACCACGAGATCGGGCGGTGCCGCGAGATCGGAGACGCGCGCCACACAGGGCGCGCCCTCGATGCTCTTGTGGCGTGGATTGACGAGGAAGACGGGCCCGGCGAAGCCCGCGTTGCGCAGATTGGTCATGACCGCATGGCCAAGACTTCCAACCCGCGCGCTCGCACCGATGAGGGCAACGGATCTCGGCTGGAAGAGATTTTCGAGATGTCGGGTGGTCATGGCGAAACCTTCCGTTGCATGAGACCCTCGCATGCTTTCGCCAGATGAGGGGCATTCATGGCTGGCGACATTGCGCTGCAACAAATCGCGGCCAGATTTGACGCACCCCATTCGCTGCGGCCAGAATAACATCGATTTTTTCGGGAGACCTGCCTTGCGTCCTTTGACCATCTTTCTCGCCCTGATGAGCCTCGCCACGCCTGCCTTGGGCGCAGAGCCCAATGTCATCGGGCTCTGGCTTCGGGAGGATGGCACGGCACATGTCCGCTTCGGCTCCTGCGGCGAAGCGATCTGCGGCTATGTCGCCTGGGTGCAAGACCCTGCGAATGCGGACGATATCGGTCTGAAGGTGTTTTACGACATGATGCCTGCCGATGCCGGCGAGTGGAAGGGCTCTGCCTTCAACCCGGAAGACAGGAAGACCTATTCGGGCAAAATGCTGCTCGAGGGTGCCGCCCTCAAGACATCGGGCTGCATCTTCGGCGGCCTGATCTGCAAGTCGGTCAACTGGACACGGCTGAAATAGCTATTCGGCCAGCACGCGCGTCGGCGGAAAGGCCACCTCGACCAGCGTGCCTTCGGCCTTCTTGCTCTTGATCGAGAAGCTGGCGCGGTTGGCGTCGATCAGCGCCTTGGTCAACGGCAGACCGAGCCCGGTGCCGCGCTTGCCACGCGCATTGGCGATCTGCCGGAAGGGCTCCAACGCGGTCTCTATCTCGCTTTCGCTCATGCCAATGCCGGTGTCGCGAATGCGCACGACCGCATGACCCGCGTCGGTGAGTGCTGTCGAGACGATGACCTGCCCGCCTGGCTCGTTGAACTTCACGGCATTGGACAGCAGGTTCAGCACGATCTGGCGCAAGGCGCGCTCATCAGCGACAATATTGGGCAGGCGCGGCGCAAGCGACTGGCGCACCACCACGCGTTCGCGCGCCGCCTGCGGCTGAATCAGCGCCACGCATTCGGCCACGATGCGATTGGCGTCAACGGCGCCAAAATTCAGCTCCAGCTTGCCGGCCTCGATCTTCGACAGGTCGAGCAGGTCGTTCACCAGGCTCATCACATGCGAGCCGGACGTGTGGATGTCCTGCAGATATTCCTTGTAGCGCTCGTTGGCGATGGGGCCGAAGCGCTCCTCCATGATCACTTCGGAGAACCCGAGGATCGCATTGAGAGGCGTGCGGATCTCGTGGCTGACCTTAGCGAGAAAATCCGACTTCAGCGCATTGGCCTGTTCAGCAACCTGGCGCGCGTCCTTGAGCTCCTGCTCGGCCGTCTTCCACGCGGTGAGGTCGCGCAGCACGGCGCAGAATTTCGATGCGCCATTGCTGCCGATCTTGCCGATCATCATGAACAGGGGAATGGCACCGCCCTGGCGCGCGCGGCCGGTGACGTCGCGCCCGTCATTGAGCACGC
>CAIWVR010000019.1 GCA_903916165.1 uncultured Hyphomicrobiales bacterium
CCCTTGGTATTGTCCCATGCGCCGCGCGCCTGGGCGCCTTTCAGGCCCCAGTCGCCGTAACCATAGAGGTTCGTGAAGATGCGATCCCTGTCGTCAAGCATGTCGCGGACCTTCAGGCTTGCGTTGTGTCGGAGGCGGGGCCGGAGCGGCCGTCTTCGCCATAAAGAGTCGTGAGCGAGGTGAGCTTGCCGGCGGGTTCCGACGTGCGGCGGCCCGTCTGCGAGCCGATATGCACTGGGCGACCGTGCGCCAGGTCATCGAGAAGCTTCTCGAAGTTTTCGGCGCTCAGGTCCTCGTAATAATCATCGTTGATCTGCACCATCGGCGCATTGCAGCAGGCACCGAGACATTCGACCTCGAGCCAGGCAAAATTGCCGTCGGCGGAGACCTTGCGCTGTTCGCCGACACGGCGGGCCAGCACGGCCTTGATGTCGTCGGAGCCGCGCAGCATGCACGGCGTCGTGCCGCACATCTGGATGAAGAAGCGGCCGACCGGCTCGAGATTGAACATTGTGTAGAAGGTCGCGATTTCGAGCACGCGGATGTAGGGCATGTCGAGCATGTCCGCGACCTTTTCAATCGCGGGCTTGGGCAGCCAGTAATTATGCTGCTTCTGCGCCTGCCACAAAAGCGGGATCACGGCGGAGGCCTGCCTGCCTTCCGGATATTTCACGATCTGCGCATTCGCCCACGCCAGATTTTCAGGCGTAAATTCGAAGCTCGCCGGTTGTTCCTCTGCCAGTCTACGCACGGACATGATCAGTTCCCGGATTGATTGCGTTGCGCTGAAACCAAAAGCGCAAACATGATGAAGGGCCCGGTGAGCAGCGAACTCCACAGCATCGACACGAGGCGCTCTTCCGTTGACCAGAACATGTCGCGTCCCGCCAGCAGATCAAACAGAATCCGGCTGACAACGAGAATGATCAGCGTCAGGGGGAGGAACCGCATGGCATCGCGCAGGCGCTGGTTAACTTCGGGGCTAAAGATATTCATCAGCGATCCACCTCACCGAACACGATGTCCAGCGACCCGAGGATCGCCGAGACGTCTGCCAGCATGTGCTTGCGGCACATGAAATCCATAGCTTGTAGATGCGCGAACCCCGGCGCACGGATCTTGCAGCGGTAGGGCTTGTCGGTGCCGTCTGACACCAGGAACACGCCGAACTCGCCCTTGGGGGCCTCGACCGCCGCATAGACTTCACCCGCCGGCACGTGGAAGCCTTCAGTGAACAGCTTGAAGTGATGGATGAGCGCTTCCATAGACCGCTTCATCTGCGCGCGCGAGGGCGGCGAGATCTTGTTGTTGACGACGGAGACCGGGCCCTGACCCGCGGGCTCACGCAACTTTGCGCAGCACTGCTTCATGATACGCACGGATTGGCGCATTTCTTCCATGCGGATGACCTGACGATCGTAATTGTCGCAGTTCTTGCCGACCGGAATATCGAAGTCCATTTCCTCGTAGCATTCATAGGGCTGCGACTTGCGCAGGTCCCAGGCCGCGCCCGAGCCGCGCACCATGACGCCTGAAAAACCCCAGGCCCAGCACTCGTCGAGCGGAACAATGCCGATATCGACATTGCGCTGCTTGAAGATGCGGTTGCCGATGAACAGCTCGTCGAGATCGTCGACCACCTTCAGGAAGGGATCGCAGAAGGCCTCGATGTCGTTAATCAGTGCGACCGGAAGATCGCGGGCGACGCCGCCCGGACGGAAATAATTGGCGTGCATGCGCGAGCCCGAGGCGCGCTCATAGAACACCATCAGCTTTTCACGCTCCTCAAATCCCCACAGCGGCGGCGTCAGCGCGCCAACGTCCATCGCCTGCGTGGTGACGTTGAGGAGATGCGATAGCAGGCGTCCGATTTCGGAATAGAGCACGCGGATCAGCTGCGCGCGGCGCGGAACCTGCACATTGAGCAGCTTTTCGATCGCGAGGCAGAAGGCGTGCTCCTGGTTCATCGGCGCGACATAATCGAGCCGGTCGAAATAGGGCACATTCTGCATATAGGTGCGCGCTTCCATCAGCTTCTCGGTGCCGCGATGCAGCAGGCCGATATGCGGGTCGACGCGTTCCACCACTTCGCCATCGAGCTCCAGCACAAGGCGCAAGACGCCGTGTGCGGCCGGATGCTGCGGGCCGAAATTGATCGAGAAATTGCGCGTATTGTGATCGTTCATGTGCGATCGGCCTTCTCATCACCCGGCAATTGGTAGGGCGTGTCACCCTCCCACGGCGAGAGGAAATCGAACTGGCGGAATTCCTGGTTGAGCCGGATCGGCTCGTAGACGACCCGCTTCTGGTCGTCGTCGTAGCGAACCTCGACGAAACCCGACATCGGAAAGTCCTTGCGCAGCGGATGCCCTTCAAAACCATAGTCGGTGAGCATGCGGCGCAGGTCCGGGTGGCCGGAGAAGAAGACGCCGAACATGTCGTAAGTCTCGCGCTCGAACCAGTTGGCGCAGGGGAACGCCGGAATGGCCGAGGGAACCGGAGTCATCTCGTCGGTCTCGCATTTCACGCGGATGCGCACGTTATGGCGCGGCGACAGCAAATGGTAAACAACGTCGAAACGGTTCGCACGCTGCGGATAATCGACCGCCGTAATGTCGATGAAGCACTTGTAAAGGCAAGCCGCATCGTCGCGCAGCCTGAGCAGCACGTCGACGATCGCCTCACGGGCGACGATGACCGTCACCTCGCCAAAAGATTCGCGCACCTCGAGTGCCAGGGCGCCCAGCGCGTGGCGCGCAGCTTCCGCCACGCCATGCGAGGCTGTGGAGGCTTCGGCCGGAGCGTCCGTTTCAACAGACATCATCACTCCTTTAGCGTTCGATCGTGGCGGTGCGGCGGATCTTCTTCTGAAGAAGAAGCACGCCATAGAGCAGCGCCTCGGCGGAGGGCGGGCAACCGGGCACATAAATATCGACGGGCACGATGCGGTCGCAGCCGCGCACCACCGAGTAGGAATAATGGTAATAGCCGCCGCCATTGGCGCACGAGCCCATCGAGATCACGTAGCGCGGCTCCGGCATCTGGTCGTAGACCTTGCGGAGTGCGGGCGCCATCTTGTTGGTCAGCGTGCCAGCAACGATCATAACGTCGGACTGCCGCGGTGAGGCACGCGGGGCGAAGCCGAAACGCTCGGCATCATAGCGCGGCATTGACATTTGCATCATCTCGACCGCGCAGCAGGCCAGCCCGAAGGTCATCCACATCAGCGAGCCGGTACGCGACCAAGCGATGAGGTCGTCGACCGACGTCACGAGAAAGCCCCGGTCAGCCAGCTGGTCCGAGACATTGATGAAGAATGGATCGGTCTCGCCGACCGGCTTGCCGGTCGCCGGATCGAGAATGCCGCGAGGCGCTTGGGCCACGAATGTCTGATGTTGGGTCTGGTTTTCCATCAATCCCACTCCAGCGCTCCCTTCTTCCATTCATAGGCAAAGCCGATCGTCAGCACGCCGAGGAAGACCATCATCGACCAGAAGCCGAACAGGCCCACGTCCTTGAAGGCGACGGCCCAGGGGAACAGGAAGGCGACTTCGAGATCGAAGATGATGAAGAGGAGCGACACCAGATAGAAACGCACGTCGAATTTCATGCGCGCATCGTCGAAAGCGTTGAACCCGCATTCGTAAGCGGACAGCTTTTCCGGGTCGGGCTTCGAGTAGGCCACCACGAAAGGCGCGATCAGCAGGGCCGCGGAAATGCCGCCAGCGACGGCGATGAAAATCACAAGCGGCAGGTAGTCAGACAAAAGGCTCGACATGCGCTGACCCGAAGGCTGGAGAGTTCCAGACGGTCGAGAGACCGGGGCGCGCACGAAGAAGCCCCGTGCGCGCGGTCTACAAGACGGGCGGAGGAGTATCGCAGCGCAGCGGGGGGCGCAAGATGCCCAAAGGCCCAAGTCAGACCTTTGCGTGGCGTCGATGCGGCAGGGTGCCGTCGACTTTTGCAAGCGACCCTAAAGGAAGCCCAGGCGTCCCGCCACGAGGCCGATCATCGCCCCCGTCGCGATGGCGACCATCGGGTTCTTCCGGGTCAGGGCGATGAGGGTTGTGGACATCACGACGATGGCAAAGCCCAGGGGTTCCGAGACGGCCGCCTTCGCCGTGACCACGCCGCTCGCCACGATCAGCCCCAGAACGATGGGCGGCAGGGCATCTTTCACCACGGGAAACCAGGCTTGCGACGAAAACCGCGTGTACAGCCGCCCGACGATCACGGCGATGATGCTGGACGGAATGATCGCCGCCAGCGTCGCCGCCAGCAGGCCGGCAAACCCCGCCACCCGCCAGCCGACCAGCGAGATCATCATGAAATTGGGACCCGGCGCGGTCTGCGACAGGGCGAAATCGCGGGCGAAACCGGCATTGCTGAGCCAGGGGTTCACCTCGACGGAAAGCCGGTGGATTTCCGGCATCATGGCGGGTGCGCCGCCCACAGAGACCAGCGACAGCGCTCCAAAAGTCAGCGCGAGTGTAAAGAGAGGCGAATCATCGGTCATTTGCGACGCATCCAGAAGGTCGCCGCAATGCACAGCGGGGCCAGAACGATGACGGTGGCGATGAAGGGCAGCCGCATGACCCCCATGGCGATGAAGGTGACGACCGCAAAGCCTAGATGGACCGGATGGAGCCGCAACGCACGGCCCATCTTCAATCCCACGCCGATGACCAGCCCCGCCGCCGCCGCCCCTGCCCCGATGGTCGCAGCCCGGACGTCCGGATTGCTCGAATAGGAATCATAGACCAGCGTCAGGCTGAGGAGGATGACGAGCGGCATGATCATGAGGCCCGACAGGGCGACGATGGACCCCAGCGGGCCCTGGAACCGGTCGCCCAGCATGACGGTCATGTTGATAATATTGCCGCCGGGCAGGATCTGCCCCATGCCGAGCAGCGTCGCATAATCGTGTTCGCTCATCCAGCGCCGCTTGTCGACGATGACATGCCGCGCGATTGTCGCGACGCCACCGAAGCCGCACAGGCCCATTTCGGCGAAGCCCATGAACAATTCGAGCTTGCCCAGCGGGCGCCCGGACACGGTTTGGGGGGAATCGAGGCTTTGGTTCATCATTGCCAGTTTTGCGCCCCCTCGGCCGACTGATCAAGACGTCCGCGGCAATCTGTATCGACAAGAGGCATCCGCGCGAGCGCAGGGAGGATCGCGACCTCCGCAACGCAGATGTCAGCGAGCGCTGATCAGACAAAAAACCCGCCGGAATGACCGGCGGGCTCCCTTGCTTGCACGACCTGCGAAAGATCAGCCGCGGAAGAGCGACAGGATCTGCTGGCTCGACTGGTTGGCAATCGACAGCGACTGGACGCCCAACTGCTGCTGAACCTGCAGCGCCTGGAGGCGGGTCGATTCCTGGTTCATATCGGCATCCACCAACTGGCCGACGCCCTTGGTGACAGCATCCATCAGATTGCCCAGAAAATCCGTCTGGGTTCCGATGCGGGTCTTGACGGCACCCAGGTCGCTGGCGGCAGTGGTCACGTCCGTGAGCGCCTCATCGACCGCACTGACATAGTCAGCCAGCTTGGTCTGGTCGGCGGTGGAATCCGTCAGGGCCGAAATGTCCAAAGTGCTGACTTTGATGCCGGTTGTCGTGCCCACGTCGCGTCCCTTGTCGATAATGCCGCCCGTGCCGCCAGAATTGGCGTCGTAAAGCGCCATCGTCGATGTATCGACGTCGATGGTGCCAATCGACACGGCCGAGCTTGTGCGTGTGAACGACGCGACGATGTTCTTGGTCGCGTTGTAATCGGCACCCGACGAGTCGACCGAGAGCCAGTTCTGGCCAGAAAAGTTGGATGAATCCGCAACGCTTTTAATCTGGTTCTGGAGCTGCGAGATTTCCGCCTGGACCTTGCCGCGGTCGATGCCCGGCTGCGAGGCTGCAACGAGCTTCGACTTGATCTGGGTCACCAGATCTGACGTGGTTTTCAGGGCCGCCGATGCGACATCGACCGTGGCCGATCCCATACCGAGAGCGTCCTTTACCGACGACAAGGCGCTGTTGTCGGACCGCATCGTGGTGGCAATCGACCAATAGGCTGCATTGTCGGAGGCATTGGCCACACGCATGCCGGTCGAAATCCGTTCCTGCGTGGTCTGCATCGCCCGGTTCGTCGCGCTCAGGTTCTGGAGCGCGGTGATGGCGGACGTATTCGTAAGCAAGCTAGTCATGAGCTTCTGTCCCAAATGTTGGAAGGGACATACTGGGCTCTCACCAGTACAACGGTTCTGGCTTCATGCCGCCGGGCCTCAACATTTCAGCCCATGCTCCGTCGTCAGCGCATGATGTCAGGAGAATTTTAAGCGCAGGTTCCGAAGCGCGGTTAATGAACCGTCAATTTACGGGCACGTAATGGCACCCGCGCGCGGCGCACAGTCGAGATCTGCGAGCGGAGGCAGCACGATGTGCCCAATCATCTCCGCGCGTGTCGCGTCGGGGTCAGGCAGCGCCTGCACCATGGTTGCACTGGCCTCGGGAGCCGAAAGGCCGGGCAACATGCTGTTGCAGCCCGACAGCAGGAGAGCGAAGAAAACGACGCCGAGACGGGCCATGACAATCCTGTTTGCTGGCGGGCAGGAAACGACAGAAAAGCACATTGAGGGCGCGCCGCCCAGTGCCCCCGCGCCCGGCCCTGCGGTCAGGCGTCCACGGTCTCGGCATCCTCGCCGGCGGAGGTCGCCCTGTCGCCCAGCCAGGGGCAATGGTCCACGCCGACATCGGCCGGATCCATCTGCATTGGCCCGACGACGGGACAGAGCTGGGCCAGCGGATGGCTGGCGTCAACGATCGCGCGCTTGACACCGAGGCTGGTCCAGATCGTGTCGAGCGCCCCCACCAGATGGTCGATGTCGGCGTCCGAATGCAGCGGCGAGGGCGTGATGCGCAACCGCTCCGCGCCACGCGCCACGGTCGGGTAGTTGATCGGCTGGATATAGGCACCAAACTCGTCCATCAGACGGTCCGAAATCGCCTTGCAGAGAACGGGATCGCGCACCATCACCGGCACAATATGGCTCGGATTGTCGAGATGGGGAATGGCGACGCGGTCGAGCCCGGCGCGCAGGCGCTTCACGCGATCCTGATGCCGCGCGCGCTCCTGCGAGGATGCCTTGAGATGCTGGACCGAGGCGCAGGCACCCGCCGCCAGCGACGGCGGCAGCGCGGTCGTGAAGATGAAGCCCGACGAGAACGAGCGCACATAGTCGCAAAGCGCGGCGGAGGCCGCGATATAGCCGCCCATGACGCCATAGGCCTTGGCCAGCGTGCCCTCGATGACAGTCAGGCGGTGGCTCAGTCCGTCGCGATCGGCGATGCCGCCGCCGCGCGGGCCATACATGCCGACCGCATGGACCTCGTCGAGATAGGTCATGGCGTGATGCGCGTCGGAGACATCGCACAGCTCCTCGATGGGCGCGATGTCGCCATCCATCGAATAGACGCTCTCGAACATCACGATCTTCGGGCGAGCCGGATCGAGATCGGCCAGGCAGCGCTCCAGATCGCGCGGATCATTATGCTTGAAGATGCGCTTCTCGACGCGCGCATGGCGCACGCCCTCGATCATCGAGGCATGGTTGCCGGCATCCGAAATCACGATGCAATTGGGCATGCCCGCCGCCAGCGTGCCGAGCGTCGCCCAGTTCGAGACATAGCCGGAGGTGAACAGCAGCGCCGCTTCCTTCTGGTGAAGGTCCGCAAGTTCACGCTCGAGCAGCACGTGCTGGTGGGTGGTGCCGGAAATATTACGCGTGCCGCCTGCACCCGCGCCGGCGGTGTCGATGGCCTCGTGCATCGCGGACAGCACCTTGGGATGCTGGCCCATGCCGAGATAATCGTTCGAGCACCAGACCGTGACCTCCTGGCGCCCGTTCGGACCATTGTAAGACGCCTTGGGGAAAGACCCGGCGCGGCGCTCGAGATCCGCGAACACGCGGTAGCGGCCCTCGCGGCGAAGGTCTTCGATCTGCCCAAGGAAAAAGGCGTCGTAATTCATCACAGGCTCCCTTTGATCCGCGCGCCCGGTGCCAACAAAGCACAGCTTGGCGCGCCAGACCAATTTTTCAGCATGGCGAGCGCCATAAACACCCCTGACGCGGCGATGGCAACGACCCCTTCTGCCGCAGGGGGGCCGCCAAGCGGCTCCGCTTCCGGCCCATGGCGGCCATGTCGGGCCGTTTAATGACCCAGCATGCGTTGGCAGGCGCGCGCAAAAGCCCTGCGGGGGCCAAGATCAGTTGAGCCTGCAAAGGCGGAATGACATCCAGACCTTCGCCAGCCCGCCGGGACGGATGCGCCACATCAATTCTGAAGCTTTAACGGTCGCAAGAGCGGGCGCGCCCTGCCCTGGACGCGATCACTTGCGGATCCGGGAAAAGCACATGTTTTCGGCCAAGGCCCGGTTTTCATGTTGACTTGAGCCGACGCGGGCCTTAATTCCACAACCACCGAGACGGAGCACATATGACGCGCTTCGGACTGCGGGGGAGTAGCTCAGTTGGTTAGAGCGCCGGCCTGTCACGCCGGAGGTCGCGGGTTCGAGTCCCGTCTCTCTCGCCATTATCTTTCACATGGATATGGCTTTGCGCGGCGTCAGAGCTTCGGGACCGCAAATTTCCAGCGTCGCATTTCCGGGCCTGACAGAATTCTGATCTTGTCCGGATCAATCGCCTCTGCCGTCCACACCAAATCCGGATCGATCCCCATCGCTTCAGCATAAGCCACAAGCCGTGTGACCATCTGCGGGGTCGCATAGACGCGCGACAGGCCCGCTGTGCTGTCGGGGCCGCGATTCGCCTCGAATATGAACATCCGATGGACGCCAACGCGACTTTGGGACGGCACGACACGCTTGAACGCCCCCATCAAGGCATAGACGCAGGCCGAAAAGCAGCGCCCGGGAGAGACCGAGCCATCCGCAACTGCCCGACCGGGCGGTGCCCGCGCCACAATGACCGCTGCGCCCATC
>CAIWVR010000020.1 GCA_903916165.1 uncultured Hyphomicrobiales bacterium
GTGCCCACCAGCATTTCACGGCTGAACGTATCCTGAAACGTCCGGACCGGCGAATTCGCCCAGGCGACAACGACAGGGATTTCCTTGCTGGGACTGCCCAGCCAGTTCATCCGGCGTCCGTCATAACGGGCGTTCTCGACAGGGCCGGTCGACCCCATGATCGGCTCGATCCCTATATGGTTTTGCACCGCCCCGATGGTCGTTCCATCTCGCGGCGCGGTATTTGCCAGCGTGTTCATGGCAACAAGGCTGCCCGCCGCCGGCAGGTTCTGCACAACGATGGCCGGAGCCCCCGGAATGAACTTCGGATAATGCCGCGCGACAAGACGCGCGTAAGTATCGTAGCCGCCGCCGACCCCCGACCCCACGAGCATGTTGATCTGCTTGCCGGTGTAAAAATCCTGCGCGACGGCGGCCGTCGCTATGGCCTGCATGGAGATGATGGAACAAGCGACAAGAATGATCCGCATCGATTTCATTGTGCGGCTTCCACATTCATCTGCACGATTTCGGCATCGATGAAGCGCGCCGGGTCTGCCGAACCCTGCATATCTCCATCATCGGCCAGCGCCTTGACGAGCGGTGCCAACGCCTGCCCAGTCACCACGCCCTTGGGTGAGAAGATGTCGATGCTCTTGAAGAAATCATAAGTTGCGGCGGCGTCGGCCGGATCGACTTTCGCCTCGGCGATCAGGATCGCAATGGCCTCAGTCCGGTTTGCCGGATCGCAGAACCAGTCGACAGCTTTCTGATAGCCTTTGAAGAAGGAAACGACCGTCGGGCGGTTGGCTTTTGCCCAGCGCGTATTGACCACATAGCCGGTGAAAGGCATGTCCTTCACATAATCGCTCAGCCGCCCGACCAGTGAGAAGCCAGCACTTTCCGCGCGAAAGCTGAAGGGCGGAAGCAGGATGGCGGCATCCACCGCACCGGCTTGCAGGGCAGCAAAACGCGACGGTGTCGTCCCGGCAAAGACCATATCGAAATCACCGGCCTTCAGCCCGTTCGGCCGTACCATGCGATCGAAATAGACGCGGGTGATATCCTTGGCACCGCCCAGAATGACGATCTTGCCGCGCAAATCCGCGAGCGTCTTGATGGCGGGCTTCGCCCAGACCGTGTAGGGCGGAACCTGCGAGTGAATACGAATCAGCGACACGCCGGCACCATTGTCGATGGCGCGGATCGGATCGGTGATCCCGCCACTCGCCATATCGCCCGAACCGGCCGCAATCTGCTGGATCGCCGAAGCTGTCGAGCTGGCGGAAGCCTGCTCGAGTTGAATGCCTGCTTCCGCGAAGAAGTTTTTCTTCTTGCCGACAAAGATCGGCCATTCATTCGGGTTGTTGGCGCCTGTCGTGACGAGGGTCACGGTCGCCGCCTGCGACGGAGCGACCAGTAAGGGCGGCAAGCTTGCGATCAAGGCCGCCAGCAAGAAGTAAGTCGCGCGTCCAGCCCGCATGTGCATCCCCTTTTCCCATCCATGCGCCAACCGAGGGCGCGTCATCGCGACCCCGAGGTCGATCCCTTGAGCAGAGCCGCCGGACACGCGCTTCTGGAGCGCCCTCACAAATACTCTGGCTCCGTCATTTAACAGCCGCAAACTATCACCAATGACGCATTTGTCACCACTGCGAAGCAGGGTCACACGGAACGCCCGGAGGATATCATCCGACGACCACACAAGCCATATCGCGTCATGCCTCGCCTCCCCCTTCGGTTCAAAGGAAGCCACGCGATGAGGCCGCGGCGAGATGACGGGAAATGGTGAGCCCGTTCCAGGGGGCGGCATGGCCCACCAAAGCGCCACTCAAAACCTTCAGAAATGAATCCGGGAAGGTCAATATCAAGACGTCTTGATGTCCCGCATTTTGTCATGCGACATCATTCATCCTGCGTAATATGGAATGGGTTTCAGAGCAGACGAGGGGCTATCGTTATTTAAGGCAGGTGAGTGCGCAGACCTGAGGCAGGCTGGCCCGGACATTGCGCGCGGTTTTCTCATAGCATGTCGCCATAGCGAGATCATGCTTGATGGCCTTGAAGAAACGCGCGACCCGATCGCGCGCGGCGGAAAGTGCCGAGTCGCAGGCTCCTTTGACCTTGCAGTTTGATTTTGGCCGGGCAAAAGCCTGCGAGTGTCTACGGGATCCAGAGACAAACTGACCCAAAGGCACAGCAAGTCGCTTAACTCATGGACCCAAATGTTTGGGCTCGTCGAACTCCTCCGCATCGGCGGTTTCTCCATGCACTTCTTCTCGGACCAGCTTTTCCGTGATCTGGGAAAGATAGGCCGCGAGCGCGGCGCTCAAATCGCGAAACTCTGGCCAGAGAATCTGATCGATAAAACTCTTCGGCGCTTTGACGATAATGATCTGCCGGTGCATTCGTGGTAGCGAAACGGGGTGATCCCGTAACGACGGCACAGAGCAATGAACAATTGACGAGACCAGACGTCAGGCACGGAACATCTGCTGTCCTAGAATTGTGGTGGCAAGGGCTTAAACAATCGCGCAATATCGTCCTCCTGAAGCCCGAGTGGGCTCCCGCCTGGACCCTCGAACAGCGCATCTGCAAGGGCCTGCTTCTTGTCCTGAAGGGCGAGGATGCTCTCTTCAACTGCGCCCTCCGCCACAAGGCGATAGACGAAAACGGCGCGGCTCTGACCAATGCGATGAACGCGGTCCATGGCCTGGCGCTCGACGGCGGGGTTCCACCATGGATCAAACAGAATGACCGTGTCAGCCGCTGTCAAGGTCAGACCGACGCCCCCGGCCTTGAGGCTGATAAGAAAGAGGGGCGTTTTGCCTTTTTGAAAGCGCGAGACCACGCCGTCGCGATCCTTCGTGTCCCCTGTCAGCCAAACATAATCCCATCCGCGCTGTTCCACATCTGCCTTGATCAGATCGAGCATGCTGACAAACTGCGAAAAGACCACGACCCGCCGCCCCTCGGCAATGAGCTCGCCGAGCAATTCCAGAAGGCGACTGCGCTTGGCGCTTTCCTGAACGCCAATTGCTTCGGATGACTTCAGGAGTTCCGGATCGCAGCAAACTTGTCGCAGCTTCAGCAAGGCGCTGAGAATGGTGATCCGGCTCGCGGCAAACCCCTTGGCGGCAATGGCCTCGCGCACCCGTGCGTCCATCGAGAGGCGAATGGTCTCATAGAGCGCCCGTTGTTTTTCTCCGAGCTTGATCGTTTCGGTGATGATGGTCTTTGCCGGGAGGTCTCCGGCAACCATGTCCTTGGAGCGGCGCAATAGAAATGGACGGACGCGCGCATTCAGCGCCTCTTGCGCCGCCATGCTTCCGCCTCTCTCTATGGGGTGACGGAAACGGGCGTTGAAACTCTTGCGGTCGCCAAGAAGCCCCGGCACGAGCCAGTCAAACAGGGCCCAGAATTCCTCCAGATTATTTTCCATCGGAGTGCCGCTCAGGGCGATCCTGGACCGGGTCTTGAGTCCGCGAATATGTTTGGCTGCTGCGGTTGAGGTGTTTTTCACCGCTTGCGCCTCATCAAGGATGGCAAGGTCCCACTCGCGCGCCAACAGCTTGGCATGATCGCGGAGCAGAAGCGGATAAGTGGTGATCACGAGATGAGCCGTGTCGATCATGTCGAAATGCGCTTGTCTCCCGCCGCCATGCAGAATGAGGAGCTTAAGGTCCGGGGCGAAACGGTCCGCCTCGCGCATCCATGTTCCCACCAATGAGGTCGGGACGATCAACAAACTTGGTCGATCAGCGCCCTGAACGACGTGGCGATCAAGGAGCAAGGCAAGGGTCTGGATTGTCTTGCCAAGACCCATGTCATCGGCCAGCACGCCGCCAAAGCCTGTCTCAGCCAAAGCCCGGAGCCATCCATAGCCCGTCTTTTGATAGGGGCGCAGGGTTGCCTTCAGCGGCGCGGGAGGTTCAGCGAGAGGTTGCAGGGTCAGGGCCCGCAAACGCGCCCCAAGCTCAAGAAGCGCCTCACCCCCCTCAAAGGGAATCCCGCAACCTGCCAGCCCTTCAGCAACCTCAGAAAGGCGCCATGTCTCGCCCAGATGAAAGCCGTTAAAAAGATTCTGCGAGGCGAGAAACACGCGCACCAGAGGGATCAATTGTTCGACGTCCAGCGCGACAAAGGTACCGTTCGCAAGACGCTTGTGCATGACCATGTCTTCGAGGAAAGTCTCCAGGTCAAGGTCGGGCGGAAGCGCTCCGCTCGCATCTAGGGGCAGGAAGCCAACGATATTGGCAAGGATCTCGGCAAGATCGATTTTCTCCCCGCCAGCCTCGAGGGTCAGCCCGAGGGCGAACCAGTCCATGCTCCGAGCATCGCCGGCCGCGCCCGCGCTGATCGAGAGAGGCCCTTCATACAATCGCCACGGCCAATCCTCGGCGATCTCGACGCGCCAGCCCTCCGCGCGCAGGTCCGAGACTTCATGTTCCATGAACGAGAAAATATCCGAGTCCGTGAATGCCAGACTTTGCATGTCGCCCAAGTCAAGATCTTCGTCATATTCGTCGTGGATGGCCTCTTCATCCGCAGTGAGGGAAGATAAGGGAAGCACAAAGTCTCCGACGTGAGCCCCGTGCGTTTTGCGGACGTCACGCATGGTCTCAAGCAATATTGCCCCTGCAGAAGCCAGGCGATTGATAGCGTCGCTTTCGGCCGCAGCATCACGCCGCAAGAGGACGGAACGTCCGTTTTCTTCAAAGCGAAGGTCGGCCTTCGTATTTGATGGCAAGCTGCGGCCCTGATAATCAAAGGCAAGTCGCAGCACGGGGCAGATCACGGACTCAGTGCGTCGCTCAGGACGATAATAAGAGCTGCGCCCACGACCCACGCCCATGACAAGGCGGGTTATGACGCCTTCTATCGGCAAGAGGGTGAGGGTCGGTATGGGTTCCTTGCCTTGCCTGAACTCAATGTCCTTGATGACGGGCGTGGGCAGCGAAGGTGCGCCAGGCTTCAGGGCGAGCGAACGAAATTGATCTGCAATGACCATCGTGGCCTCGGCAGGAATTGGCGGTGACGCCATGAGCGCCCTTGCGACCTGCACGGGTGTCTCAAGCGTCAACGTCCCAAATGCGCCACTTTCAGGATCAATCCAGAGAGGCGGTTGCGTGGGCAGAAAAGCCAGCTGGACACCTGCCTGATCGAGCAAAACAGGACGCTGGCTGCCATTCCCTGTTGTGGCCCATGCAATCGACGCCGCGCGCATGGATCCTGCAATGAGAGACGGCCCTTCGACCGTCTCAAGATAACCGCGGCCCGTGCAGGCGATCTCTTGAAGAAGTGTCAGAACCTCTCCGGTCAGGGCTACATCTCCATTATATCCATAGCGATTTGGAAACAGACCGAGTCGTTCAATTCTCCGGATGATGCGAATATCGGGCTCCAGAATGAATTGCGGTGCCTCCCGTCGTCCCGACAGGTCGAAGCCGCTATAGGGTCGAGCACCCTTCGCAAGGGCTCCAGACTTGCTCACGGAACTTTTCATGGTTGCGATCGTGACAGGAGCGGAGGAACCGGGATTTTCAAGGCGCACGACATAAAGCAGTCGATCCCGGATATGGGGGGGATAGACATCCCGGCTTTTATGATCGGCTTGCGTCGCCGCCTTCACTTGCATGAGCCAGTGCTCGACTTCTCTGGACATGAACGAGCTCTTGGCCTCGTCGGCTTGTGAAGTCGGAGGAACCGAAAGCGGAATGCTATGAGTCAAGAGCCCCTGATCGGCTGCGCGCAAAGTAGCAGCGACGACATGTTTACAGTTCAGCCCCATGGGGCAGGTGCAGCTTCCGGAGACGAAATCCAACTTCTGATTATGGCCATAGGCCCACCTGATCGATTGATCGTAAGTTTTTCCACCGCTTCCGCGGACCCTTCCGACAAGGACCTTGTTTGCGGTTGATGAAAGGCTCTCCACCCGTCCCTGCTGCGCATAATCCTGTCCGCGCGCGAAGACCAGAGGGCCAAAAATGCGTCTCAATTGACTGGAGACATCGCTGGTTTGTACATATTTTTTACCTTTGAAAAGAGACATCACGTCAATCCAGGTATTGGTCCGGCCAACAGGCTGCGGCGCGTTTCAATGGCAATGAGACAGCCAATCTATTCCCTAGCTTGGTATGACGGTTGAATCCAACAAGGTCGCCTGCTCCTCATATTCATCTGCGACGTGGGTCCAGATGCGTCTCAGCGGAGTGGCGGCTCGGACGACTTCGGGCCGTCATTCGTCGTGATCGTGAGCCGGTCCAGACTTGCCCCGTATCAAGACTCTATCTGGCGCATTTGATCATGCAACGCGCCTTCTTTCTTCGGCAAGCCTCTTTCTCTCGAAAGCCATCGGGTTGATGTCGCCACGTGTGGCGTGAAACCGCTTACGCTTCAAGGAACCAGACGACGTTTCAGTGATCGCGTGACACCGGCAATCGCCCGGGCATCCCGGCGCAGAGCCGCGCGTCAGATTCCGAAAGAAATCGCTGGCCGTGACCAAGGCCAACAGCCGACTTTTATGGCTCGCCCGGGGTTCCTTTTCAGGGCAGCTCTGAATCTTTGATGGGGAGGAGAATCCCGCCATGGCTTCCGCCCTGACCCTTCGTCCTGATTTTGCGGCCTCCGCGCTTTGCCGTCCGGCCAAGTGCGCCAGGGACAAGGCTCAAAGCCGCCAGCTGCTGTCATTGGAGCGAAAAGCCCAACGCGCAGCGCGCCTTGAATCGGGTCCAGATCGCGCCAGCAACGGCATCGTGCGCCGGCGACGCGTCGATCTGCAAGGCGGAACCAAGCAGTGATTCGGCATCGAGTTGGACGAGCTTCATGCCGGACCGAATCTGAAGACACTAAACTTTTCCGGCGGGGTCGCGGTGGATGGCACACCACCAGCATTCACGACATGCCAGGCAACATGACACAGATTTGCCTGCCTCAGCATCTCCGGAATTCAATGGCGTTTAAAAGATCTGGCAAGACATGCACGCCAGCTGGCTTGCCGGCCGTGCCTTCGAAACCTACGCCGCCAGCATCGCGGGTGCGTGCGAAAACTACAATAAAATCATCGCGTTGCGGGAAACAATCAAAGCAATTGGCAGGTAAGGGCACCCCCGATGAGGTGGATGCAAAGGACCCCTGATATGAGGGCTGTTCCCCGCCGGCATGCCCCACAAGAGCGCCAATAGCGGCGATCGCCGCCATGGCAAATGCGACCCGTCAGGTCGCAATCAAAGGCCTTCATGTGACCCAATTTATATGGTGTGGTCCTTGATCCTGCTCAATATGTCATCGGATTATTATCGTAATAGTATTGCGCAATTACGAAATATATGACATTCATCCGGAAATCAGAACAAGAGGCAAGCATGTCACTTTCCATCCGAGAACTGTCACAACTGAAGAAAATCGTCGCTTTGGCCCAGGGCCTGATCGACAAGGCTGAAGCCGCTCCGGCCGATCAGAAGGCGTCGACCAAAAGCGCCACCAAGCGCATTCGTCGTTCTGGCAAGGAACTGGCCGCATTTCGTAAGATGCTGAAAGCTGAGCGCAAGCGCGGCGTGTCTGCGACCGATCTCGCCAAGGAGCATGGCGTGTCGATGGCCTATATTTACACGCTGAAATAGGGCGCTCTGTCTGACCGCCACCTTTTGCTTGGTGAGCGGCCACGCTGAAACCGCTCAAATCCCGAGTATCCCGATATCTTTGGACTGATGGACGCCTGATCCGTCAGTCCACCCTACCATCGTCCACCGGCGTCAGTTCCACCGCACCTGCTGGCACCAGGTCCTGTCTGCTCTCTGCCCTGGCGGGCATAGGCACCCTTCTCCATGAATATTGCAGCACCGGAAATCGGTGGCTCCGTTGCGCCAAAGGCGGCTTTTGTCATGATGGGCTTGTTCTGGCTCATCAAGTCACGGCAACGGAAATTGGTTTTGGCCCAAGCCTGATCTCACGGAAAGTAATGTCAGGCGATGAGACAAGGTCACAGAAGTCGGTGATCTGCCCCTCCGTGGTTTTGACGTGATGTGCCGCTTGCGAAATCAGGATTCGGCTCTGGACCTGTGGCTTGGAGCTGTCTATCGGCCCGCCGCCTTGAGTTCATAATTTGTTATATATTATAAAATTGTAAAAAGAATTTCTGCATCAAGCATGCGTTAGACATAAGCTCATTTGAATCAAGGCTATATCGTCATTTTTCTATTCATTGCTACTTGCGCCAATCATATAGTGTGACCGGGATCACTTATTCCCAAACGCTCAATGACCTTGAAGCCAGACGCCCTTGTCCAGCGGCAGCGTCACGAAGACCTGATCATCAGGCTTGAAAAGGGCAGCGCCGCTTACAAAGGGCGCGTCGGCGCTGAGCGAAAGGCCACCCATGACGAGGCCATAGCGCACGGTCGCGCCCAGAAACTCCGTATGGCTTATCACTGCGGGCAAGACGGCGTCGCCGGGCACCGGGCTGAGCGCAAGAACATGCGGGCGTATGACGAGATGGGGATTGGCCGGGGGTTGGACCCCTTCCGGCAGGGCGATGCGGAGGCCCTCGCCCATCTGGAAAAAGCCACCCTCCACCGCGCCCGAGATCACATTGGCGGCGCCAAGAAAATGGGCGACGAAGAGATTGGCTGGCTTTTCGTAAAGCTCCACCGGGGTCCCCACCTGCTGGATCACGCCCTCATTCATGATCGCGATGCGGTCGCAGATGGCATTGGCCTCTTCCTGATCGTGGGTGACGAAGATCGTGGTGAGATTGAGCCGTTGCTGCAATTCGCGCAGCTCCCGGCGCACCTGAACGCGCATCTTCGCGTCGAGGTTGGACAGCGGCTCATCCAGCAGCAGCACCTTGGGCTCGATGACGATGGTGCGCGCCACCGCCACGCGCTGCTGCTGGCCGCCCGAGAGTTGCGAGGGCTTGCGATCTCCCAGATGACCGAGGCCAACCAGATCCAGCGCCGTCTGGACCCGGCGTGCGATCTCGGCGCGCGGCACCCGGCGCTCTTCAAGGCCAAAGGCGACATTCTGCGTCACGCTCATATGCGGCCACAGGGCGTAGGATTGAAAGACCATACCCACCTCGCGCTTCCAGGGCGGCAAGGTGGAGACGTCTTGGCCGCCAATCAGCACATCGCCGCGATCGGCCCTGTTGAAGCCCGCGATCAACCGCAGCAAGGTTGTCTTGCCGCATCCAGAAGGCCCGAGGAAGGCGAAGAATTCGCCGGGGTTGATGTGGAGATTGACGTCCTTCAGCACATGGTTGGCCCCATAGGACAGGTCCACATGGCGAATGTCCACATTGACAGCCGCGCGCATCAGATCCGGCGTTTTCATCATGCCCGCGCTCATTGGATAGCCCCCTTCGCGGTCTGGGTTTTCTCGATGACGAGATGGGACAGATAGGTGCAGGCCGCCACCAGCAATACGGCCATGACGCCAAGCGCCGCGCCCGGCCCCCGTCCCGCCGCCGATTGCATAAAGACATAGAGCCCATAGACCAGCGGCGCGTCATCGCTGGATTGCACGAGCATCAAGGTGGCCGAAAGCTCCACCGCCGCCGTTGCAAAACTGGTGATGAACCCCGCCAGAATGCCCCCCGCCATCAGGGGCAGCAGGATCTTGCGGGCGGAACGCAGTTTCGTGGCACCGAGATTTTCAGCCGATTCTTCCAGCGAGATGGAGATTTGCTGCAGCGAAGCGTAGCAGGCGCGCAGGGCATAGGCGAGGCGGCGCACGGCGAGCGCGAGCACAATCATGATCCACATGGTGGCGAGCGGACGCCCACCGACCAATTGCACATCATAGAAGGCGCGCAAAAAGCCGATGCCGAGCACCACGCCGGGGATGGCGAGGGCCGCGCTCGCGGCCCAGTCGAGCCAGGTGCGGCCGATCATCTTCGTGCGCAAGACGAGATAGGCGATGGTCCCGCCAATGACGATGTCGATGAGGCCCGCCAGCGAGGCGTAGATCAGGGTGTTTTTGATATAGCCAAAACTCTCGCTGAAGACCCGCGTGTAATGAACCGTCGTATAGGCGTCCGGCAAGGGGCTGAAGGACCAGATGGTGGCGAAGGAGAGCAGCAGCAGGCTCACATGGGGCGCCAGCACGAGCATGAGGATCAGCAGCACGGCACCATAGGCGATCCATTTCTCATGGCGCCTCATCTGACGTTTGGCGAGGCCGCCGCCGCCGCGCTGTTCGGTATGATAATCCTTGCCCGCCATGGCGCGCGCCGAAAGCCACATACACAGCACAGACATCACCACCAGCACCACGGAAATCACATAGCCCATGGGATCGGTGATGCCGATGGAGGTCACCCGCAGATAGGCCTGGGGGGCCAGCATGTCCTTCACGCTGAGAAGCAGGGGCGTCGCCAGATCATCCAGCACCTTCACGAAGACCAGCGAGGCACCGGCTACATATCCGGGCATGGCCAGCGGCAGGACGATGCGGCGGAACAGGCGAAAGCCCGAGCTTCCCAGATTCTGCGCCGCCTCCTCCATGCTGCGGTCGATGTTGCGCATGGCGGTGGAAAGGTTGACGAGAATGAAGGGGAAGTAATGGATGGCCTGGACGAAGATCACACCATTCAGCCCCTCCATGAAGGGGATCTTGAAATCAAACCATTCATCAAGCAGCAGGTTGATCGAGCCGTTGCGGCCAAACAAAAGCAACATGGCCACCGCCCCCACGAAGGGCGGCATGATCAGCGGCAGAAAGGCCAGGGTCTGGATGAGCGCCGAGCCGCGAAAGTCAAAGCGCGTGGTGATATAGGCCAGCGGCAGGGCGATGAGAGAGGCGCAGACCACCGTCATGCCGGAGGCGTAGATGGAGTTCCAGAAGGAGCGGATGAAGAGATCCGTGCGCGCGAAATCGATGAAGTTGATCAGCGTGAAGGCGCCCGTGCCCTTCTCCGTGAAGGCGACATAGATGACGGTGGCGACAGGCAGCGCCAGAAAAACCGCCAGAAAGGCGGCAATCCCCAACGCCAGGACAATTTGCCCCGGCGTGGCGGAGGCCGTGCGTCGGGGCCGCGGCAGCGGGCTCGGGGCCACTGGCGTCATCATTTAGCGTGCAAGCTTGACGGCCTGCTCCGCCTTGGCGCGCGCCTGTTCGAACTTGCCCTTGGCGAAGGCCGCCCATTGCTGCTCCAGCTCCGCCTGCCGGGCACCCTTTTCCTTGCCACCGGTGAAGGCGCTGGTGATTTCCGGTGCCCGCGCCTGAGCCTCGGTGATCGGCATGGCGGCGATGAGGTCACGTGCCTCCTTCACCAGCACGCGGGCCTCTCCATTTTCCTTCTTGGCGAGCGCGGCTTCAGCATCATGGATCGCCTTGGTCGCGGCCTTCAGACCCTCGAGCTGGAAGGTGATCATCTGGTCGAAGAGCGTATCGACCGTATCCGTGCGCTTTTCCGAAATTTCGACATCGAACTTCACGCGGGCGCCCAGTGCAGTGTCCTTGAAGGGATTGGGATAGTCAGCAGGTGCCTGGGCATAGGTGGCGGGATTGACGGGAAGGCGCCGGATGCCCGGCTCCAGCAGGACCAATTGCCCGGCAGGCGACAGGAGGAAATCGAGGAAGGCCTCGCCCGCCGCCTTGTTGGGGGCATTGGTGATGAGGCCCACATTGGCCGGCACGATGGTCGTCACAGTGGGATAGACGAATTTCACCGGAAAGCCGGAGGCCTGGGCGGAGAAGGCGAAGAAATCGATGACCACGCCAAAGCCCACCTGGCCGGAATTCACTGCCTCGGGCACGCCGAAGGAGCGGTCGGTGACCTGGCGGAAATTGCCGGAGACTTCCTTGATGGTGCGCCAACCCTTGTCCCAGCCCTCGCCCTGCAGGATCGTTTCCACGGTCAGGTGGGTGGTGCCGGAGCGCGAGGGGGCGGCCATGAGTGTGTGATCGAAATAGACAGCGCGGGCGAGGTCGCTCCAGTCCTTGGGCTCCGGCAATTTATTGGCTTTTGCATAGCGATCATTCCACATGATCCCATAGCCGGAGGCGGCGAAACCGAAATAGAAGCCCTGCGGATCATTGATGGGGAAGGAGCCGACCTTCTCAGGGATGCCGACGGCCTTGCTCTGGTATTTCTGCAAGAGTCCCTTGGCCTTCAGCGCCTCAAAGGCGTCGGGGGCAGAGGCCCAGAAGACGTCTACCTGATTGTTGGAGCGGGTTTCTTCAAGAAACTTGACGCCCGAATTGGTGTTGCGGTTCTGCACATCGAGGGTGGCACCGGGATAGGCCTTCTCGAAGGCCTTCTTGAACGGGTCGGTCACATCCTTGGCGAAGGATGTGACCACAGCCACCTTCCCGGTCTGGGCTTGCGCCGCATTGGCTGCAAACAATCCAACCGCCACCACTGCGGTAACCACAACCGAAAGCCCGGACATGCTGCTACCCTCCAGATGGACCGCGTCCTGACCGCAGTCTTCAATTCAACTCTACAAGGTCAAGCCGCCATTGGCCAAACAGGCCCCGGGGTAAAAAACAAATCCAGTCCATTTCACCAGGCCGCGTTGACCAACTGGGCCAAAACTCGGCTCTACAGCCTCAGTTTCTACTTTTATAGCAGGAGGTTATTCACAAAGATAAAAACGCCGCCCTGAATTCAGCCGTTCAAGTGCTGGCGCGGAAACGTCGAAAACAGACGCCCCCACACGAGCGACGAGCCGTGAATGATTCGGGGATGGACCCAGCCAGCCCGTTTGACCCGCCTGTTGACGCTGAGTCTGTCAGGCCCGGCGTCCCTTCCACGACCTTGCTGCCGTCCCGGACCGAGACGTGCAGAAACAGGCTGCTGGCCGTGCCAAAA
>CAIWVR010000021.1 GCA_903916165.1 uncultured Hyphomicrobiales bacterium
AAGGTGCAGACCTGCGGCCTGACCTGTCCGAGCCCGGGACTTCTGCCATCCCGGCCCGGCAAGGAAGCAAAGTAAGCGTGCAGCTTGATGGACCAGGCGGCACCGATCGTTTAAGCCGGTCCGCTTCAGAGTGTAAAAAGCACTTCGCAAGAGGGTAGAGAGATGTCGGAATTCCACAGGGTGCGGCGGTTGCCTCCGTATGTGTTCGAGCAGGTGAACAGGCTGAAAGCCGCTGCTCGTGCCAACGGCGCCGACATCGTGGATCTCGGCATGGGCAATCCGGATCTGCCGGCCCCCAAGCATGTCATCGAGAAACTGGTCGAGACAGCGGGCAAGCCGCGCACGGACCGCTATTCGGCCTCCAAGGGCATTGCGGGCCTGCGCCGGGCGCAGGCGGGCTATTACGAGCGCCGTTTCGGCGTGAAGCTCAATCCTGACACCCAGGTCGTGGCGACACTCGGCTCGAAAGAGGGCTTCGCCAATATGGCGCAGGCGATCACCGCGCCGGGCGACGTCGTGATCGTGCCCAATCCATCCTATCCGATCCACGCCTTCGGCTTTCTGATGGCTGGCGGTGTGATCCGTGAAGTGCCGGCCGACCCGACGCCGGAGTTTTTTGTCGCGCTGGAGCGCGCGATCCAGCATTCGATCCCGAAGCCCATCGCGGTTGTGTCCTGCTATCCGTCCAATCCGACGGCGAAGGTCGCCTCGCTCGACTTCTACAAGGATCTTGTGGCCTTCGCGAAGAAGCACGAGATCTTCATCCTGTCGGATCTGGCCTATGCGGAAGTCTATTTCGACGGAAACCCGCCGCCGTCCATGCTGCAGGTGAATGGTGCCAATGACGTCTGCGTGGAATTCACCTCCATGTCGAAGACGTTTTCGATGGCGGGCTGGCGCATGGGCTTTGCTGTGGGCAACGAGCGCCTGCTTGCGGCGCTGGCGCGGGTCAAATCCTATCTCGACTATGGCGCTTTCACGCCCATCCAGGTGGCGGCGGCCGCGGCGCTGAATGGTCCCGAGGATTGCATCATCGAGATGCGCTCCATCTACAAGCGCCGCCGCGACGTTCTGGTGGAAAGCTTCGCCGCCGCGGGCTGGGACATTCCCGCGCCAGAGGCCACCATGTTCGCCTGGGTGCCCGTGCCGGAGAAATTCCGCCACCTCGGCAGCGTGGAATTCTCAAAACTGCTGATCGAGAAGGCTGATGTGGCGGTGGCACCAGGCATCGGTTTCGGCGAGCATGGCGACGGCTTCGTGCGCCTCGCCATCGTGGAAAACGAGCAGCGCATCCGCCAGGCCGCGCGCGGCATCCGCCGCTTCTTCGACAGCGCGGACACGATCCTGCACAATGTGGTCGAGCTGAAGAAGCCGGCCTGAGGGTTTCCGCAGTCGCAATCGGCGCGTTGCGAAAAACAAAGCCCCGCGGCGAGGCGGGGCTTTGCAGACGCTACGGTAGATTTTTGATCATCCACCGCAGTGGCCAGCTTGCGCTGGACTTAAATGCCGGTGCAACCGGCGACGATACCAAAATGGGCCTCGAAGGCGTCACAGTCAAGATCACAAGCCCAGGCCCGCGCGAACACATGCGCGCACGTTTCCAAAAGTACCACTTTCGAGCACGCGTGCATCATAGACCCGGTGCCCGCATGCGTGGCGCGAGAACAAGAGCCTGAGCCTGTGAAAGGCAACGGTCAGGACAATGTCGCCTTTCACCCACATGTCAGGCTCGTCATAGGGTGCGGGAAGGCAAGGATCGAAGTGGATTTGCATATGGTGCGCCATGACCGTCCGGGGCGCGCTCGTTCTGAGAGGGACGATCGCGCACAAGTTGTTTCGACCCGGGATCGGCGGGGACAGAATGATAGCCGGTCGGCGCTTTACCATTTCGGGCGGCTTGAAACCCTCGGAGAGATCAACCCGCACGATCGTTGCTGGAAGAGGATGGGATAGGAGCGTCAAGGAATAACTCTGGGTCAAAATGATCGGTTAGCAATGACGAAGAGCCTACCTCGGTGCTCCTCTCCTTGAAACCCCGGCCGAAACATTGCAGAAGAGCGCATCTGGCTCCGCCTGCTGTGGCGGGGCCTTCTGTGGGCCCGGAACACATTCATGGCTGAACCCCTTCGCGTTGGCATTGCCGGTCTCGGCACCGTTGGCGCTTCCGTCATTCGGCTTCTGGAACGCCAGGCCGGCGCGCTGGCCGCGCGGTCGGGGCGCTCGATCAAGGTGACGTCTGTCTGCGCCCGCGACCGCACGCGCGACCGTGGCGTGGATGTGTCGGGTCTGGCCTGGTTCGACGATCCCGTCGCGCTGGCGCAGAGCGCCGACATCGACCTGTTCGTCGAGCTGATCGGCGGCGACGAGGGACCAGCGCGCGCCGCCGTGGAAGCGGCGCTCGGCACCGGCAAGTCGGTCGTCACGGCCAACAAGGCGCTGCTCGCCAAACATGGCATGAGCCTCGCGAAACTGGCGGAAGACAAGCACGTTGCGCTGGCTTTCGAGGCGTCGGTCGCCGGCGGCATTCCGGTTGTCAAGACGCTGCGCGAGGGCCTTGCTGGCAATTCCATCGAGCGTGTCTATGGCATTCTCAACGGCACCTGCAATTACATCCTGTCGCGCATGGAGCTGGAAGGTCTGTCGTTCGAAGATTGCCTGAAAGACGCCCAGAAGCTGGGTTATGCGGAGGCCGATCCGACCTTCGACATTGGCGGTTTTGACACGGCCCACAAGCTTGCCATCCTGACTTCGCTGGCCTTTGGCGTCGCGGTGGATGCCGAAGCCATCCACGTCGAGGGCATCCAGTCGATCACGCTGGCCGATCTCAAGGCGGCCGAAGAACTGGGCTATCGCATCAAGTTGCTCGGCGTGGCCCAGCGCACGGCCAAGGGCATTGAGCAGCGCGTTCATCCGACAATGGTGTCACGCGCCTCGTCCATCGCGCAAGTGATGGGCGTCACCAATGCCGTCACCATCGATGCGGACGCCGTGAAGGAACTGACGCTGGTGGGTCCTGGCGCTGGCGGCATGGCGACAGCCTCTGCCGTGGTGGCCGATATTGCCGATATCGCCAAGGGCATCCGCAGCGCGCCCTTCGGCTTGCCGACAGGCTCGCTGGAAAGGGCCGCGCGCATTCCCGTGCAACGGCACGAGGGCGGTTATTACATCCGCCTGACCGTCCACGACCGCCCCGGCGCGGCAGCGGCGATTGCGACCCGCATGGCCGAGCGCCATATTTCGCTCGAGAGCATCATGCAGCGCCACGTGCCGCCCAGGAAGGGCGAACCGGTGTCGGCTGAGGCCAGGCCGGTCCCGGTCGTGCTCATCACTTATGCGACTTCCGAAGCAACCATTCGCGAGGCGCTGGAGGCGGTTGTCGCGGACGGCTATATTGCCGGACCGCCGCAAGTCATCCGCATCGAGCGCGAATAATTTTCACAAAGGCCCATGAAGGACCCTACATGACCGACCTCGTCATCCAGCAGCAGGATATTATCGATCGCATCCTGATCCTCGAACTCGTGCGCGTGACCGAGCGCGCGGCTGTCGCGGCCGCCCATTTGCGCGGCCGGGGTGACGAGAAGGCCGCCGACCAGGCCGCCGTCGATGCCATGCGCCGCGAACTCAACCGCCTGCCGATCGATGGCACCATCGTCATCGGCGAAGGCGAGCGCGACGAGGCACCGATGCTCTTCATCGGCGAGCGCGTCGGCACCAGGACCGGCCCGAAGGTCGATATTGCCGTCGATCCGCTAGAAGGCACGACGCTCTGCGCGAAGGATCTGCCCGGCTCGATCGCCGTCATGGCGGTGGCACCTGCCGGCTCGCTGCTCTATGCGCCCGACGTCTATATGGACAAGATCGCCATCGGCCCGGGCTATCCCAAGGGCACCGTCGATCTCGACATGTCCCCGGAAGAGAACCTGCTCTCGCTCGCGCGGGCGAAGGGCGTGAAGCCGGGCGAAATCACGGCGCTGATCCTCGATCGCCCGCGCCACCAGAATCTCGTCGATGCCTGCCGCAAGGTCGGCGCGAGCATCCGCTTCATCACCGATGGCGACGTGGCCGGCGTGATCTTCACGGCGCAGTCCGAAATGACGGGCGTGGACATTTATTTCGGCACCGGTGGTGCGCCCGAGGGCGTGCTGGCGGCGGGAGCGCTACGCTGCGTCGGCGGCCAGATGCAGGGCCGTCTCATCCTCGACACTGAGGAGAAGCGCGAACGCGCGCTGACCATGGGCATCAAGGAGCCCAACAAGAAATATGACATGACGGAGCTGGCCTCCGGCGACGTGATCGTCTGCGCGACCGGCGTCACCACAGGCCCGCTGCTGAAAGGCGTGAAGTTCAACCGTGACGTCATCGAGACGGAAACGGTGATCTATCGCTCGGTCACCGGAACAGTGCGCCGCATCCAGGCGGAGCACCGTCAGATGAGCAAGTTCCGCGTCGACTAGCAACACACGTCTGTCATTGCGAGGAGCGCAGCGACGAAGCAATCCATGCCTCAAGTGAGGCCTCTGGATCGCTTCGCTCCGCTCGCAATGACGGCGCTGATGGAAAACGCATTTTTCCAGCGTTCTTGCGCGTGGAACGCCAGCGGCACTCCCCACCGCACGCCATCCCCATGATCCCGCGCCCGGCCGCTCCCGCTGCAGCGGTGCCTGTGCGAGAATGTCAGAATGAGTCCCGCCCTCGTCGCACCCGATCCGAAACCCGGCACATTGCCACGCCGCCTCTTCCTCGGCGTCGAACAATCCGTGCTGGGCCGTGCCTGGCGGGACCGGCTCGATCTCGAGGCGCAGGGTCATGCGCAGGCAATTTCCCAGCAGCTGGGGCATCCCGACCTGCTGGCGCGTGTTCTGGCCGGTCGCGGCGTCCAGGCGCAAGATTGCGCCGCCTTTCTCGATCCCAGCATCCGCGCCCTGATGCCCGATCCCGATGTGCTGGTTGGCATGGAGATGCTGGTCGCACGTCTCGTCGAGGCGATCCAGCGCGGCGACACGGTCGCGATCTTCGGCGATTACGATGTCGACGGTGCCTGTTCGTCGGCCTTGCTCGCGACCTTCCTGCAGGCTTGCGGCTGCCCGTTCATCATTCATATTCCCGACCGGCTGTTTGAGGGCTATGGCCCCAATGTCGATGCCATTCGCGGGCTCGCCGCAGCGGGTGCCAAGCTGCTCGTCACTGTCGATTGCGGCACCACGAGTTTCGAGCCGATCGCAGAAGCGCAAAAACTCGGCCTCGACACGCTGGTGATCGACCATCACCAGGCACCCGAGGTGCTGCCGCCCGCACATGCCATCGTCAATCCGAACCGGCTCGACGACCTGTCGGGGCTGGGCCATCTCTGCGCCGCCGGCGTTGTCTACATGGTCATCGTCGCGCTCAACAGGGCGCTGCGGCAGAGGGGGTTCTGGACGCCGGAGCGCCCGGTGCCAGATCTGCTCGCGGAACTTGATCTCGTCGCACTGGCCACCATTGCCGACGTCGTTGCGCTGAAGGGTCTCAACCGCGCTTTTGTCGCCAAGGGTCTCGCTGTCATGCGCGCGCGCGGTCGCCCGGGCCTGCGCGCCCTGTTCGATGTCGCGCGCGCCGACGGCCCGCCGCGGCCCTATCATCTGGGGTTTCTGATCGGCCCGCGCATAAATGCGGGCGGGCGCATCGGCGATGCGGCGCTGGGTGCCAAGCTGCTGATGATGCGCGACGAGACCGAAGCCGCACGTATCGCCACCGAACTCGACCGGCTCAATGCCGAACGCCAGGTGATCGAAGTCGCGACTTTGGCCGAGGCCGAAGCCGAGGCGATGTTTTCGCGTGGCCTCGAAGAGCAGGGTGCCTGCGTGGTCACCGCCGGCGAGGGCTGGCATCCCGGCATTGTCGGACTGGTCGCGGCGCGGCTGAAGGAAAAATTCAGGCGGCCCGCCTTCGCCATTGCCATGAATGGCAAGCGCGGCACGGGCTCCGCGCGGTCCATTCCAGGCGTCGATCTTGGCCGCATCGTGCGCGCCGCCGTCGATGACGGCTTGCTGGTGAAGGGCGGCGGGCACGCCATGGCGGCAGGCCTCACCATCGACCGCGACAGGCTCGTCGATTTCCGCGCCTATCTGGAGGAACGCCTGGGCGAGATCGTCGCCCGCGCGCGCGCCAGCGATTCGCTGTCCGTCGATGCCGCCGTCACGGCGGGCGGCGCCACGCCAGACCTCATCCGCATGCTGGAGCAGGCTGGCCCATATGGGCAGGGCAATCCGGAGCCGGTCTTCGTGCTGCCCGCGCATCGGCTGACGCGCGCGACGCCCGTCGGCAAGGGCCATATCAAGGTGCGCGCAGTGGCTGGCGACGGGGCCGGGATCGAGGCCATCGCTTTCCGCGCGGCCGAATCGCCTTTGGGGCAGGCGTTGCAGAAGAATGTCGGTTCTGCCGTCCATCTCGCGGGCACCCTGTCGCTCGACCGCTGGGGCGGTTCCGAGCGTGTGCAGATGCGCATCGTCGATCTGGCGATCCCGCTGCAGGGCTCTCGCTAAAAACCTTTGTCGGCGATGAGAAAAAGCGTCGCTTGTGGGTTGCAAGCGGGCCGTCCTCCCTCTATACCTCCGCCCGTCCAACCGGCCTTGCTTTCACGAGCTTTCGGCACCGCGCGACCTTCGTCTATCGGTTAGGACGGCTGCCTTTCACGCAGCAAAGAGGGGTTCGACTCCCCTAGGTCGCGCCATTCACGTACAAAACCACGAACCCAAGAACCTCCCGCCAAATCAGCGCATGACGGGTTCACCGAGCCATGTCTGTCCTGGACTTCCGAATCATCTCTGAATCTGGAACGGCACGGTGCCTCGTGACTGACACAGCTTGGCCGGACCCTTCACAGGGCAAGCGGCTGTCTTGAATCATGCCCCAAGAGGCCAGCAACACGCACAAGAGCGGTTTTCAGTGCATGGCTGTCGCCTGCACATATCCGGTACGACGAACAGGCAGAGATTTGTTTCATCAGTGAAGCCAGGGAGGCCGCTGTAGGCTTGCCGGTAACGGCATTGAGGGCCGTTGCGAAGGCCGTCTGCGAAGGCAGCCTCCTGATGTCCGTTCTGCGCCCGCCCGGATTCAGATCCAGAAAAAGGATGGCCGAGGCCGGAGCCTCATTGATGATCCAGGGTTGGCCAAGAGCGTCCGGGTAAAGCGTGCGCCATCTGCCCTCAAAGCTTTCAACGGGTCGACCCAGATGGACGTCCATGCTTGGATCGATGACACGGGACGCCTCTGCATCAATGCGAATGGCTTGCGGATAAGCGATGAAACCGTTGGGCCGCGCGAATGTCAGCGCGTTTCCCTCCACACGCCACCCTGACCCCAGCAACTCCACAATCGCTGCCGTTTTCAACGCGCTGCGTCTGGCCAGAAGTTTGACCGATCTTTGCGCACGTTTTTTAAAACAGGAGCCAGCCCGGGCTGTGCCCGTTCATTGGCCATTGTGGTGAAGTCAAATGATCGCGGGACTGTGCGCTTGCCTGCGCTGACAATCCTGCTGTCAGCGCTTCCGGTAACGGGGGCGCTGCATTCGTGTCTGAATGCTACAATCAGAAAAAGAATCGCGCTGAGGGCGCAGGGAATCAGGTGATAGGCATGCGTGCCAACGGATCAAAGACGGTCTTCGGACTTGCCCTAGGCTGGGTGCTGGCCGTGCTGACGCCGGCGGCTGTCTTTGCGCAGGAGGCATCTGCCTTCTATGCCGGCAAGACTGTCAGCTTTGTGGTGGGGGTCAGCCCTGGCGGGGGTTATGATCAATATGCGCGCCTGCTCGCACGCCATTATGCCCGTTTTGTGCCGGGGGTGCCGACGATCGTCGTGCGCAACATGCCCGGAGCCGGCAGCCTGAGCGCAGTGCTGTATACGCGCGACGTTGCCCCGCCCGACGGCCTGACGGTGACCACCTTCAATTCCGGTCTTCTCAACGAATCCATCAGCGAGGGCGACAAGGCGAAAGTCCGCTACGACCAGTTTGCATGGGTCGGTTCGCTGGCGCGCGACCTGCGGGCGTGTCTGGCCTGGAAAACGACGCATCTCCGCTCGCTGGCCGATTTCAACGGCCGCAAGCAGCCCGTGTTCGGCGGGGCAGGGCCGAACTCCAGCTCTGCCAATAATGTCGCCATGCTGCGCAACCTGTTCGATCTCGATCTGCGCATCATCAGCGCCTATCGCGGCAATACGGAAATGAACCTGGCCCTCGAGCGCGGTGAGCTGGACGGCGTGTGCATTTCGTGGTCGTCGGTGCCGGAAGACTGGATCAAGAACGACAGGATCAACATCCTCACCCGCCTGTCGCGCGCGCAGACGCCCGAGCTTCCCGCTTCCGTTCCCTTCATCGGCGATCTCGCGACTTCCCAGGAGCGCCGGGACGTCATCGACATGCTGCTGCTGTCGGGCGAGATCGGACGTCCCTTTATCGTCTCGAAAAAAGTCGCTGCGGATCGCGTATCCCTTTTGCGCAAGGCTTTCGACGACGCGGCGCAGGACAGGGGGCTGCTCGCCGAGGCCGAGAAGATCGGCCTGTCGATCACGCCGGTGGGTGGCGCGGAAGCCGAAGGCATCGTCACGAGGCTTTACGCCTACCCCGAGATGATCCTCGAAAAAGCGCGGCTCGCCATCAAGGAATGAGCTCAATCATGCGTCCCCCGGGCGCCACATCATTCATTTGGGAGAAACACATGTCGCCCTCGAAACTGCCGGTCAGCCTCGGCCCCGATCCCAACACGCGGGCTCCGCATTACACGCTGCCGCCCGGTGCCTGTGATACGCATGCGCATATTTTCGGTCCGCCCGATCTCTATCCCTATGCCGACTCGCGTCGCTATACCCCACCGGCTGCGCCACTCGAGCATTATCTTGGCATGCAGAAGATCACCGGACTGAGCCGTTCCGTTTTCGTGACGCCGCAGGCGCATGGACACGACAATCGCGTGATCCTCGATGGCATCGCGGCCATGGGCGACAATGCACGCGGGATCGCCAACATCGACCCGAGCTTCGACGATCGCGCGCTCGAAGTCTTGCAGGCGGGCGGCATTCGCGGTGCCCGCTTCCACCTGATGGACGACCGGCCCGGCAGCGAGGAATATCTCACCGCCCATTTGCCCGCGTTGCTGAAACGCGACTGGGTGCTCGATCTGCATCTCGACCCGAAGGATCTCATCCACCACGAGCGCTACATCCGCGCCCTGCCGACGGTGACGATCATTGACCATATGGCGCGGGTGCGGGCCCGCGACGGGGTACAGCAACCGGCGTTTCAGCTGCTGCTCGACATCGTCAAGGATGACCGGTTCTGGATCAAGCTCTGCAGCTTCGACAAGATCAGCGCGACCCCGAAGGCGCATGTCGAGGGTGCCCTGCCGTTCATGGACATGGTCCCCTTTGCGCAGGCCGTGCTGGCTGTGGCACCTGATCGCGTGATCTGGGGAACGGATTGGCCACATGGCAATACGTTCACGCCCGGGCGTACCCCCAATGAGGGCGATCTGCTGGATCTCCTCGCGGTCATCGCGCCCGATGAGGTGTTGCGCAACAAGGTGCTGGTGGACAATCCGGCACGTTTGTTTGGCTTTCCACCAGCCTGAGCCAAGCCCGGTCATGCGGGGCAGGGGCAGACTTGCGGTGCCGGGCCGTACGCATTCTGGCCCGATTTACAGTCTATAGTTCTATTTGCTGATTCTCGCCCGCTTGAAGCGTGCAAAAATGGCATATTGACCGGATCTTCGTCCGCGGGTGCACGTGCACACCGCAGATGGGAACCGGGGCCATGTGGCGGGGATTGTGGAATGGGCAGGAGGTCGCGATGCGTCATGTTCGAAAGTCTGTGTTCATTGTCGCGGCTATGGTCGCGTTCACATTATCGGCCGGTGCCGCGCGTGCTGAATTGCTGATCAGGGTTGATCAATCGACCCAGCGCATGGTCGTTGCGGTGGATGGTGCGCTTCTCCATGAATGGCCGGTCTCGACCGGCCGGCCGGGGTTCGAGACACCGACCGGTGCCTTTCGGCCCAATCGCATGGATGCAGATCATTATTCGCAGGAATATGATCAGGCCCCAATGCCTTACGCCGTCTTCTTCGATCTGAAGGGTCACGCGATCCACGGCAGTTTCGAGCCCATAGGCCGGCCGGCGGCGTCACATGGCTGCGTGCGGCTCGAGCCAGCCAATGCAGCAAAACTTTTCGCGCTCATCGCGCAGCAGAAGATGGCGAACACGCGGGTTGAGATCAGCGGCGACGTGAAAGTGGCTTTGCAGAATTTCAAGGCGACTGTGTCCGCCAGAGGCTCGGGCAAGCCGGTCCGCGTGCCAAATGGCGAAGTGCAGGTCTTGGGACCTGACGGGTCGCAGCTGACCCTGAGTGCACGCGCGTCACGGAACTTGCTGTATGGACTTTACTAGGCGAACTCGTTTCGGAATGGGACACAAGCCAATGAACATGTTTCGCGTGCTGGCGGCTCTTTTCATGGCGTTTCTGTCATCGGTGATGCTCGCTGGCCAGGGCTTCGCGGCCTCCTGTGGCAATACATCAGCCGGTTTCGAGGACTGGAAGCGCGCCTTTTCAAGTGAGGCGCGGGCGCGTGGCGTCGGCCAGGCCGGGGTCGCGGCGCTGATGACCACGAGCTATGCCCATCCCACCATTTCCGCTGACCGTGGCCAGAAAAGCTTCAAACTGTCGCTTGAGGAGTTTCTGGCCAAGCGCGGCGGCTCCGTGATCGTGTCGCGCGGGCGCGTACTCAAACGCAGCAGTGCAGCCCTGTTTGCCTCCATCGAGCAGCGCTATGGCGTCCCCGCCGGTCCGCTGCTGGCGATCTGGGGCATGGAAACGGGTTTTGGTCGCACGCGGGGCAATCAGAACGCCCTGTCGGCTGTCGCGACACTCGCTTTTGACTGCCGCAGAAGCGAATTCTTCACCGACCAGCTCAATGCCGCCCTGAGCCTCGTGGATCGAGGCATCCTGTCTGCCACCTCGCAAGGTTCGATGCATGGTGAAATCGGACACACGCAGTTCCTTCCGAAGAGTGTGCTGCTCTATGCCAACGGCAGTCTCGACGATGCCGACACGGCGCTGGTGGCCACCGCCAATTTCCTGAAGGCAAATGGTTGGCGCCCGCAGACGGGCTATCAGCCGGGCGAACCAAATTTCACGGCCATCCAGGCGTGGAATGCGGCGAGCGTCTACCAGCGCGCGATTGCGGTGCTCGGCCGACAGATTGATGGAAACGGTGCCTCGACGCTCGATTGAGCGGGGCCGCGGGGAATGGCGGCGTTGGTGCCCCTGCGATAGGCCTTGTCGGCTTCACGTGCCTCTGCAATCATCTTGGTATGGAGCGCGCTTACAGGCTCCAGTCACGGGAGGATCAGAGGCATGGACACACAGCAGTCTGAAAAACCCTCTTACCAGACGTTCAGCTACGCCAAGCCGGAGCTCAAGCGTGGCAAGGGCATCGTCCAGCTCGCGGGCAGCGACCTCATCCGCGGTCGCGTGCAGATTGTCAGCGAGGGCGGCGAGAACAACCTTCATTCGCATCGCGGCATGGACGGCTTCTGGTTCGTGCTGAGCGGCAGGGTCACCTTCTATGGGCCAGGTGACGTGGTCATCGGCGAGTTCGGCAAGCACGAGGGCATTCTCGTGCCGCGTGGCGCTGAATATTGGTTCGAATCCTCGGGTGACGAGGATCTCGAACTTCTGCAGATGGCGGCTTTCGAAAAGGGCGTGAAGGTCGAACGCCTCGACGCCGCGCCTCAGAAGCTCGACGTGGCTTCGGTCAAGATCGACGTGATCACCAGCATTCGTTGACGATTTGCGGGCATCCGGACAAGAAGCCGGAGCCCTTTCTACCCCAAGGGAGGACGCCATGAGGTCTCGCGCCGCATATTTCTGTGCCATGCTTGCCTGCGCCGGTTGGGCGTCCTCCGTTCGCGCCCAGGGCGCGGTGGATTTCTACAAGGGGCGCACGATCCAGTTCTTCGTCGGCTACGAGGCGGGCTCCGGCTACGATCTCTACGCCCGCCTTCTGGCGCGCCATTACGGCGCGCAGATTCCGGGCCATCCGAATGTCATCGTGCAGAACATGCCCGGCGCCGGATCGATCAAGGCAGCCAATTATCTCTACGAGGTCGCGCCGCGCGACGGCACGCAGATCGGCATGACCGGTCGCGGCACGCCGATGACACCGCTTCTGGGTGGCAAGGGGGCGACCTTCAAGGATGAGACCTCGTTCACCTGGATCGGCAGCATGAATAATGAGGTGAGCGTCTGCGTCGCATGGGAGGGGTCGGGCGTGAAGACCATCCAGGACGCGATGGAACGTGAACTGACAACCTCGGCGACCTCGCTCGGCGCTGATGACACGACGGTCTTTCCCTCCGTGCTCAATGCGATGATTGGCACCAAATTCAAATATATCACCGGCTATCCCGGCGGCGCGGCAATGAATCTCGCGATGGAGCGTGGCGAGGCGCAGGGCCGTTGCGGCTGGTCGTGGTCGTCGGTGAAGTCGACGCAGCCCGACTGGCTGAAGGACGGCAAGATCACCTTGCTGCTGCAATTGTCGCTGGAGAAACATCCGGATCTGCCCAATGTCCCGGCGATCATGGATTTCGCCAAGAATGACGAGCAGCGCCGCGTGCTGGAAGTGATTTTCGCGCGGCAGGTGATGGGGCGCCCGGTGCTGGCGCCACCGCAGATGCCGGCCGAGCGCACGAAAATTCTGCGCCGTGCGTTCGACGCCACGATGACCGATCCGGCTTTCGTGGCCGATGCCGACAAGGGCCAGTGGGAGATCACGCCCGTGACCGGCGAAGAGATCGAAAAGCTGATGGTGCGGATCTACCATACCCCGCCCGCCGTCATCGAACTGGCGAAACAGGTGACGCCGCAGCCCCGCTGAGCCGTCACGCCGCTGAGATGGCTTCGGGATTGGCTTGAGGATTGCGCCTGCATCGGAAACAATGGCGGCTTGGGCCACCTTTGCCCCGATGCAGGAGAACTTCACGATATGGCGGCTGAACAGAAGACCTTGCGTGTCGCCATCGCCGGACTGGGTGCCGTGGGTCTCAAGCTGGCAGCCGCGCTCCATGACGGCGTGCCGGGGTGGAAGCTCGCAGCCGTCTCCGCCAATCATCCCGGTGCCGCGCGGGAGCGGTTGGCGGCGGTGGGCATCGACGTGCCTGTCGTGGCGATCGCCGATCTGGAGCCGCTGGCCGATCTCGTGGTCGAATGCGCACCGGCCGCGCTTCTGTCGGCCATTGCGCGGCCGTTTCTGGCAAAGGGCAAGCCGGTCCTGGTGCTGAGCGCCGGCGCGCTGCTCGCCAATATGGATCTCATCGATCTGGCGCGCGTGACGGGCGGGCAGGTGATCGTGCCCACCGGTGCCTTGATCGGGCTTGACGCCGTGACAGCCGCTGCGGAAGGCCGGATCGAGTCGGTGCGCATGATCACGCGCAAGCCGGTGGCCGGTCTCGTCGGCGCGCCCTACCTCGTCCAGAACAATATTGACATCGAGTCGATCACGGAGCCGCTGCGGATTTTTGCCGGCTCGCCGCGTGAGGCGGCGGTCGGTTTTCCGGCCAATCTGAATGTGGCGGTGGCGCTCGGGCTGGCCGGCATCGGGGTCGACGAGACGCAGCTCGAAATCTGGGCGGATCCGTCACTGACGCGCAACATGCACACGATTGAGGTCGTCGCAGATTGCGCGTCCTTCTCGATGACCATCGCCAATGTGCCCAGTGAAAACCCGAAGACCGGCGCGATCACCGCGCTCTCGGTCCTCGCGTGCCTGCGCAAGATGGGTGCGCCGCTGCGGGTCGGGACCTGATAGCTACTTCTCGACGAACGCCCGCTCGAACACATAGGCACCGGGGCGGGCGTTGCTGCCCTCGGCAAAGCCCAGGCCATCGAACATTTTGCGCAGGTCGGCCAGCATGTCGGGATTGCCGCAGATCATCGCCCGGTCGGTTTGGGGATCGAGCGGTGGCTGGTGCGTGTCGGCGAAAAATTGCCCGTTCACAAGAGCGTCGGTCACGCGCCCCTGATGGCGGGACTCGCCGCGCGTCGTCATCGGGTAATAGATCAGTTTCTCGCGCGCCGCCTCGCCGAAGAATTCGCTGTCGAGGATGTCGCGCACCAGCGCCTGACCATAGGCCAGTTCCGCCGTCTCGCGGCAGCCGTGCATGAGCACGATGGCTTCATAGGCGTCATAGATATCCAGATCGCGCAGGATGCTGGCGAAGGGCGCGAGCCCCGTGCCGGTCGACAGCAGGAACAGGCGCTTGCCGGGCGTGAGGTTCGAGTGCACCAGCGTGCCGGTCGGCTTGTGGCCGATCAGCACCTTGTCGCCGGGCTTGATGTGCTGGAGACGCGAGGTCAGCGCGCCGTGCGGCACCTTGATCGAATAGAACTCGAGATGGTCTTCGTAATTCGGGCTCGCGAAACTATAGGCGCGCAGAAGGGGGCGACCGTCGACTTCAAGCCCGATCATGGCGAACTGGCCATTGTCGAAACGCAGCGAGGCGCTGCGCGAGGTGCGGAAGCTGAACAATGTGTCCGTCCATTGGTGAACCTGCAGCACGTCTTCGTGGTCAAAAGCAGCCATAATTTGAAAAAACCTCGCGGGGACGTACGAGGCGCGTACGTCACTGGCGGAGAAAGGGGGTGAGTTGCGGCAGATCAATACGTCAGCGCTGCCGCAATGTCATCCGTGACCCGGCGGCACGCGCAGCCTGTTTCTTCCAAACACAAAGAGCTTTGGAGAAGGTTGTTCTTGTGATCGCCGCACGGAGCCTTTCTGACGTCTCGCATGGCTGCCAGTCCTCAGGCTCTTGACTTGCCGCGTGCCAGACCGATGCTGGACGTCAGCGCACAGCAGGGGCGCAGTCCGGGGGATGAGTATGTCGCGATATATGTTGCTGATGCTGGGTTTCGTCGTTGTTACAACGCCTGTGCGTGCGCAGGAGGGCGACGTCGAGGCAGGTGCGGCTGTCTATGAGGAAAATTGCGCGATATGCCATGGCGAAAAGCTGCGGGCCACAGGCGCCGCGCCCGACCTGAAGGGGCTGGGTGCCGATCAGCGCGCGAAGTTCGACATGCTGGTCAGCCAGGGCAAGGGGCAGATGCCGTCCTGGGAGGGCATTCTCTCGGACGACGACAAGGCGGCGGTCTGGGCCTATATCCGCTCGCGCGCGCGGTAGGAACGACAAAGGCCGGCGCTCGGGAGCGCCGGCCTTCCTGCATGGGTGTCAGGTGCCGTCTGGCAGTGCGAAGACGAACACGGAATTATGGCCGCGCACGGCTTTCGGCATGCTCTTCTGCGTCAATCCAAGTGGACCGGCAGAGACCGATTGGCCTTCTCCCGTGAAGATCATTACATATTGCTTGCCCTTGACCGAGTAGGTGATGGTCGAATTCATCACCATGCCGCCCACAACGCCTTGCCACAGCACCTTGCCGGTTTCTGCGTCAAAGGCGCGGAAGCGGCGGTTCTGGTCGCCCCAGAACAGCAGATCGCCTGCCGTCACGAGAGTGGAGCCCGCGCTGGCCTGCGGCTGTGAATGAAGAACCTTCATCTCGCCGGTGGTCATGTCGATCTTGGCAAGGTTCATGTATTTGTTCGGGTCAATGCCCGGACGCATGAGACCCTTGCGCGGCCCCCAGCCTGTTTTCGCCTTCATATTGGCCTGCATCTGCAGGCATTGATCCTGGAAGGGCACATACAGCGATGAGTTCTTCGGATTGTAGGCGATCGACCACAGGCCGCGCACATTGTGGTAGCAGCCGAGGATTGTCTGGCCGTCCGTCTTGAACAGCTTGTCGACATTGATCCGCGTCGCGCCGGTTTTCAGATCTATGCCTGAAATGTTGAAGTCCGGCACATCATAGGGGAAGGGGTGCGCCCACAGGAACTTGCCGCTGTCGCGTTCGACAACAAACATGCCGCCGCCCTCCGCCACCGAGATCACGACGTCACGCTCCTCGCCACGCGGCAGGCTCTGCGAAATCCACTTCACCTTCGACGGATCGGGATTGAGCTTCACACGGGCAAGGATGCGTTCCTGATTATGGTCGGCGTCCCAGTCGTCGCCCGGCAATTCCTGATAATACCATTTCAGCTTGCCGGTCTCGATGTCGATCGCAACGGTTGAATCCGCAAAGAGATTGACCGGCGACTCGAAAGGCACCGCGTCATGACGTCCGTGCCGTGAGAGGCGCGTATAGGGATCGGGATTGGCAATGCCCCAATAAATCACCTTGCGCTTGGGATCGTAGGAGCCGGGCAGGCCCCATGGACTCGCCACGCGCTTCTCGGTCGGCATGTCGCCCCAGGTGTCGCCGCCCGGTTCATCCGCACCCGCCGTGGTGAAAAAACGCCAGGCTTCCTTGCCGGTCCTGGCATCATGCGCTGCAATGAAACATTGCGGGCGGGTGCCCTCGATGCAGGTGCGGTTGGTGATGATCTTGCCGTCAGCGACGAGAATGCCGCCCGCCGTCTGGCCGCCGTCATCGACCTTTGTCGCCCAGCGCTCCTTGCCGCTCAAGGCATCAATGGCGATGAGAAAGCCATCTGGCGCAGCGAAATAAATCATGTCCTCGAAGATACCGAGGCTCTTTTCGCGCGCCGCCTGCGCGTTCACATCCTTCGGATAGTCGCGTGTGTATTCCCAGATCAGATCGCCGTTGGTGGCATCGACCGCCTGGATAGAGGCACCCGGCGCATAGAGATACATGACGCCATTGTAGACGACGGGCACGGATTCCTGCGTGCCGTTGGGAAGCCCGCGCGCCC
>CAIWVR010000022.1 GCA_903916165.1 uncultured Hyphomicrobiales bacterium
CATGTCCGTGCCCGACTGTCCGGCTTCCAGCCGCGCAATGGTGAGCAATGCGTTGAAGATGCGGATCAGGCCATCGGATTCCTCGATCATGCGCTCCAGAGCGGCGCGATAATCGTCCGGCTCGCGTGCGGTGCGCAGCGCCTCTTCGGCACCATTGCGCAGACGCGTCAGCGGCGTCTTGAGGTCATGGGCAATATTGTCGGAGACTTCCTTGAGCCCGGTCATCAGCTCGCCGATGCGCTCGAGCATGGCATTGAGATTGACCGCGAGGCGATCAAGTTCATCATGGCTGCCCGACACCGGGATGCGCTGCCCGAGGTCGCCCTTCATGATGCGCCCGGCCGATTCACCGATCACGTCGACACGATGCAGCACGCGGCGCGCGACGAACAGGCCACCCAGCGTGCCGATCAGCACCAGCCAGGCGAGCGAGGTAAACAAAGCGCGGCCCATGACATTGTGCAGCGTTTCGCGATCGCCAAGGTCGCGGCCGACGAGCAGGCGAAAGCCGCCCGGCAGGATGAAGATGCGCGCCAGGGCGCGCTCGTCGTGGTCGCGCGCTTCGGTCTCGCCGGTGCGCCGATAGGCCGTCTCGATCAGCCCCGGCTGGTCGAGCGCGCCGGGCTGCAATTCGGCAATGTTTCCCGCGACCGTCTGGCCATTGAAACTGGTCACAAGATATAGCGAGGCACCGGGCTGGCGAATGCGCTGTTCGATGACAAAGACCAGGCGACGGATCCCGCCCGCCGTATATTGCTCGGCCAGCCCCGCAATCTCGGCGTTCACGGTCGAGGTGATCTGGTCATCGATGAGGTTTCTCACGTTCCACGCGACGCGACCGAGCACGAGGCCCGCGCCCAGCGCAAAGACCACGAGATAGGCGAGCGACAGTTTGAACGCTGTCGTGCGGAAGAGCTTACCGAGAGCCGTCACGGACCATGTATCCAGCGCCACGAATGGTATGAAGGAGCGGCGCATCGAAGCCCTTGTCGATCTTCGAACGCAGCCGCGAAATATGCACGTCGATGACATTGGTCTGCGGATCGAAGTGATAGTCCCAGACATTTTCGAGCAGCATGGTGCGCGTCACCACCTGCCCCGCATGTTTCATCAGATATTCCAGCAGCCGGTATTCGCGCGGCTGCATCAGGATCTCGCGGCCATTGCGCGTGAGCTTGTGCGACAGCCGATCGAGTTCGAGTCCCCCCACGCGATACACGGTCGCATCGGTCGAGGCCCCGCCCTTGCGCCGTTGCAGGACCTCGACGCGGGCGAGCAATTCTGAAAAGGCGTAGGGCTTGGGGAGATAATCGTCGCCGCCCGCGCGCAGGCCCTTCACGCGATCATCGACCTGCCCCAGCGCGGACAGGATCAGCACGGGCGTATCAATCTTCTGCTCCCGCAATCCGCCGATCAGCGTCAGCCCATCCATCTTCGGCAACATGCGGTCGACGATCAGCGCGTCATAGCCGCCGTCGCGTGCCATGGCATAGCCCTCCAGGCCATCGGCGGCATGGTCAGGCAGATGGCCCGCTTCCCGAAACGCCTTCATGAGATAAGAAGCGGCCTCGGGATCGTCTTCGATGATCAGAATGCGCATGGACACCATGATAGCCGCTTCCTTGCCAAAACGGCAGGCCGGATCACCGGCCCGCCGCCTCGCGGTGCTGGAGGTCTCAGCCAGCAGCAGCCAGGGCGACAAAGCGGGTCGTATTGCCCGATTTTACCCGCAGCAGAAGGGCGCGACGTCCGTCTTTCTTTGCAGTGGCGAGCGCGGCTGACACATCGCCCGGGCGTTCGACCTTCTGGCCGCCCGCCTCGAGAATGACGTCACCCTGTTTGAGCCCCATTTGCGCGGCCGCCCCGTCTGGTTCCACCTCGGCAACCACCACACCCTCGCGGCTGGGAGCCAGCATGAGGCCAAGGCCCGCCAGGGCGTTGCGCTCGGACGGCGCAGTGCCGCCCAGCGACGCGCGCTGCTGCGTATCGGCGGGCAAGGTGCCGAGGCGCACCCTGGCCTGCTGCTCGCGCCCGTCCCGCAGATAGGTCAGGTCGACCTGCTTGTCGGGACCGAAGGAGGCGATCTTGCGCGCAAGGTCGCGCGGCGCCTCGATCCGCTCGCCATTGACCGCCGTGATAATGTCGCCGGACTTGAGGCCCGCAGAGCCGGCGGGCGAACCCGAGGGCAGATCATTGACCAGCGCGCCCTTGGCATCCTTCGCGCCGAGGCTGTCGGCGATCTCGCGCGTCACGGGCTGGATCTGCACGCCGATCCAGCCGCGCGCCACGCTGCCCTTGTTGCGCAGCGCGTCGATCACATCGCGGGCGACTTCGGTGGGAATGGCAAAGCCGATGCCCACGCTACCGCCCGACGGCGAGAAGATCGCCGTGTTCACGCCCACGACATCGCCGTTGAGGTTGAATGTCGGACCACCCGAATTGCCGCGATTGACGGAAGCATCGATCTGCAAGAAGTCGTCATAAGGGCCGGCACCAATGTCGCGACCGCGCGCCGAGACGATGCCCGCCGTCACCGTGCCGCCCAGCCCGAACGGATTGCCCACCGCAATCACCCAGTCGCCAACACGCGGCATGTCCCTGGCGAAGGAGACGTAGGCGTAAGGGCCCTTGTCCTTGATCTTCAGAAGGGCGAGATCCGTGCGCTTGTCGGCGCCGACCACTTCAGCCGCAACAATGCGCCCGTCATCGAGCGTGATCGACACCTCCGTGGCATTCTCGACAACATGGTTGTTGGTCACGACATAGCCATCTTCGGAAATGATGAAGCCCGAACCAAGCGCCTGCCCCCTGCGCGCGTGCGGCGGCTGCTGGCGACCCAGCGGCGCATTTTCGCCGCCGAAGCGACGGAAGAAGCGCTCGAGCGGATCGCCGGGGCGCATCTGCGGGAAACTGCCGCCCGGGCCGCCGGGACCGGCCTGCTCGTCTTCATTGTCAGCGGCTTCAACGGTCTTCACCTTCACCGAAACAACGGCACCGCGCACGCGCTCGACGATGGGGGCAAACGAACCCGGCGCGGCAGCGATGCCCGGAACGGTCAAGGTCGGCATCTGCGCGAGCGCCGGCGTATAGGCCTGCCAGGCAAAGCCACCGACACCAGCCATGGCCACGGCGCCCAGCAGGGCGGCGCGCAGGGTCCGGGCGCGGGTGATCCGGGAAAAGTTCGGGGTCTCGGACATGCGTCGCTCCATTTTCGAAATTCAGGACGGATGTGCTTCCGTCGCGAAACTGAAAATGGCGGTTCCAAGCTTACGTGCCGATGGCCGGAACGTGAAAGATTCGTAAGGTCAGCGGGACGGGTCGGCGGGCCTGTCAAGAAGCGCCTGTAGCTGCGCCTGTTCGGCGTCGCTCAGGGCGGCAACGCTCTCTGTCGACCTGCGCCGCCGCGCGATGACGAACAGGGCCGCCGCACCGCCCAGCAGCACACCGAGCGGCGCGAGCCAGAGCAGCAGCGTGCCTGTCTTGAAGGGCGGTTTCAGCAGGATGAAATCGCCATAGCGCTGGACCAGAAAATCCTGCACCTGCACATCATTGTCGCCAGCCTGCAGGCGCTCGCGCACCAGCAGGCGCAGGTCGCGCGCCAGCCCTGCGTCGCTGTCGTCGATCGACTGGTTCTGGCAGACAAGGCAGCGCAGTTCGGACGAGATCGCGCGCGCGCGCGATTCCAGCGCCGGATCTTTCAGGATCTCGTCGGGCTGCACGGCCAGCGCAAGGCCGGGCAGAAAGGCTGCGAGCAAGGCGAGAACAAGACGCATGGCTTACTCCGCCGGTTGCTGCGCAAGG
>CAIWVR010000023.1 GCA_903916165.1 uncultured Hyphomicrobiales bacterium
ATCCGGTGCCGTGTCGCTCGCGCCGACGAATCCCCGTCCATCGATCCAAAGAGGGATTGCCGCGTCGCCTGCGGCTCCTCGCAATGACGAGCCTGAGGGTTGCGCCCGTTTTGTCCCGCCCACCCTCTCGACTTTGTTGCTTCCCCGTCCCATCTCCCCGGTCTAGAGTTCTGACAATCAGCACTACGGCTCGCCTTGCAGCGTGAGCGTGGATCTGGTCGACGGGGAGGTCACCAATGCAGCGTCTGAATATCAACGGAAAAGTCCACGAGGTCGATGCCGAGCCCGATACCCCGCTGCTGTGGGCGCTTCGCGAGCAGGTCGGCCTCACCGGCACGAAATATGGCTGCGGCGTCGCCGCCTGCGGGGCCTGCACCGTCCATGTCGATGGCGTGCCGACGCGCACCTGCACGATGCCGATCAGCAGCTTCACCGAAGCGCAGAAGATCGTCACCATCGAGGGCCTGTCGCCTGAGGTGACCCATCCGATCCAGAAGGCCTGGCTCGAGCTCGACGTGCCGCAATGCGGCTATTGCCAGTCCGGCCAGATCATGGCCGCCGCGGCGCTCATCGCCAGCAAGCCCGCCCCCACCGATGACGACATCAATGCCGAGATGACGAACATCTGCCGCTGCGGCACCTACAATCGCATTCGCGCGGCCATCAAGCTCGCGGCGTCCAACGTCAAGCGCGGCTAAGCCATTTCGGGAGGATCATCCATGACCATTGCGCAAAACCTTTCGCGCCGCGGGTTCCTTGCGGGAACCGCCGTCGCCACGGGCGGACTTTCGCTCGGCTTCCATATTCCCTTTGCTGCGGCCCAGACGGCCGACCTGCCTGAAATCAACGCCTGGGTCGTCATCAAGCCCGACGATACAATCGTGATCCGCGTCGCCCGCGTCGAAATGGGCCAGGGCACGCTGACCGGCCTCGCCCAGCTCGTCGCCGAGGAACTCGACGCCGACTGGTCGAAAGTCACCACCGAATATCCGACGCCCGGCCAGAACGTCGCCCGCAAACGCATCTGGGGCGACTTCCAGACATCCGGTTCACGCGGCATCCGCGGTTCCGAGGATTACGTGCGCAAGGGCGGCGCCGCGGCCCGCCTGATGCTGATGCAAGCCGCAGCCCATGAGTGGAACGTGCCGGTCGCCGAACTGACGACCGACAAGGGCATCATCACCCACGCCGCGTCGAAACGCTCCACGTCTTATGGCAAGGTCTCGCTGGCTGCCGCCAAGATCGAGCCGCCCAAGGACATCAAGCTCAAGGAGTCCAAGGACTGGAAGATCGCCGGCAAGTCCCTGCCGCGCCTCGACACCAAGCCGAAGCTGAATGGCGAGCAGATCTATTCGATCGATGTGAAGCTGCCGGGCATGCTCAACGCGGCCATCAAGGAAACCGCCGTTCCCGGCGGCAAGGTGACGAGCATTGATGCCGCCAAGGCCGAGAAAATGCGCGGCGTGAAGAAGGTGCTGATCATCGACGGCAATGCCGTCGTGGTCGTCGCCGACACCTGGTATCGCGCCAAGGCCGCGCTCGAGGCCGTCAATATCGTCTGGGACGAAGGCGCGAATAGCAAGGTCTCCAGCGAGTCCATCGCCGCCATGTTGCGTGAAGGTCTCGATGCACAACAGGCCTTCATCGGCAACAAGGCGGGCGATCCCGATCAGGCCCTCGCCAGCGCCGCGAAGAAAGTGGAAGCCGTCTACAGCTATCCCTACCAGTCGCACATGACGATGGAACCGCTGAACGCCACGGCCCAGTGGACGAGCGATAAATGTATGGTGTGGACCTCGTCGCAGAATGCTGAAGCCGCGCTCGCCACGACTGTCGCCGCCGCCAGCCTGCCGCTCGACAAATGCGACGTGATCCGTCTCAACCTTGGCGGTGGTTTTGGTCGCCGCTCGTCAAGCCACGACTATGTGCGCCAGGCTGTTCTGGTCGCCAAGGAAATGCCGGGCACGCCCGTCAAGCTCATCTGGTCGCGCGAGCAGGATGTCACACATGGCACCTATCATCCGATCACCCAATGCAAGATCACCGGCGCGCTGGATGACAAGGGCAATGTCACCGGCCTGAAGATGCGCATTTCCGGCCAGTCGATTCTGGCCGGCCTGCGTCCCGAGGCGCTTGTCGAGGGGCGAGATCCGGGCACGTTCCAGGGCCTCAATGCGCAGGGTCCGGAAGGCCAGTTCGGCTACGACATTCCGAACCTCCTCATCGACCATGCCATGCGTAACCCGCCCTTCCGTCCCGGCTTCTGGCGCGGCGTGAACAACAACCAGAACGCCATCTATCTCGAATGTTTCATGGATGAAATGGCACATGCGGCGGGTCAGGATCCGCTCGAATTCCGCCGCAAGATGATGGCAAAATATCCCAAGCACCTCGCCGTGCTCAACACGGTCGCGGAGAAATCCGGCTGGGGCAAGCCGGCGGCACCGGGCGTCTTCCGCGGCATTTCCCAGCACATGGGCTATGGCTCCTATGTTGCGGCCGTGGCGGAGGTCTCCGTCGACGCCAAGGGCGCGGTGAAAATCCATCGTATCGTGGCGGCCACCGATTGCGGCCATGTCGTCAACCCGCAGCAGGTCGCAGCGCAGATCGAAGGCTCCTTCGCCTACGGCCTGTCGGCAGCGCTCTGGGGCGAGATGACGGTCAAGAATGGCCGCATGCAGCAGGAAAATTTCGACACCTATCAGGTGATGCAGATGGCCGACATGCCGCCTGTCGAATCCTATCCCGTGCCGTCGGGCGGTTTCTGGGGTGGTGTGGGTGAACCGACGATCTTCGTCGCGGCACCAGCCGTGCTCAACGCGATTTTCGCGGCGACCGGCAAGCGCGTCCGCAACCTGCCAATCAAAGACACCGACCTGCGCAAGGCCTGACGCATGTTTGCGTCAGGATCCGCACTGGCAAAAACGGGAGGAGCGCTCGCAGCGCTCCTCTTTTTCACGAATGCGCAGGCAGAAAACGTGCGTGACGTCAGCGCGGCACCCCCCGGTGCCTCCGCCTGTCTCGGCTGCCATGGTGCCGGGCCGACCCCTCTGCCCACATTGTCTGGCCTCTCGGCCCACGACATCGAAACAGCCATGGACCAGTTTCGCACGGGCGCGCGCAACGCGACCTTGATGAACCGCATTGCCAAAGGTTTTTCAGCCGAAGAGAGCAAGGCCATCGCCCAATGGCTGGCCACGACGAAGTGAGGACCTGACCATGCGCGACACGCATCCCTCACGCCGCAAGATCCTCATCGGTGCCGCGACCGCCGCAGCTTCTCTCGCCGCGCCCGCATTGGCGCAAGCCCCTGCGCAGGTGGTCGTGATCGGTGGCGGCTATGCGGGTGCGACCTGCGCGCGCTTCCTGCAGCGCGAGGGCGTCAGCGTCACGCTGGTCGAGCCTGCCGCGACCTATATGTCCTGCCCGTTCAGCAATGCCGTCATCGCGGGCCTGCGCGACATGTCGCAACAGACATTCACCTATGACGCCATCGCCGCGCAGGGCGTGCGCCTCGCGCGGCAGGCGGCGACCAGGATCGACCGCGACGCCCGACGCGTGACACTCGCCGATGGCGCGACGCTTGCCTATGACCGGCTCGTGCTGGCGCCGGGCATCGACATGAATTTCACCGCCCTGCCCGGCTATGATCAGGCGGCGTCAGAGATCCTGCCCCATGCGTGGAAGGCCGGACCGCAGACACTTCTGCTGCGCCAGCAGCTGGAGGCGATGGATGATGGCGGCACAGTGGTGATCTCCGCGCCCGCCAATCCATTCCGCTGCCCGCCCGGCCCCTATGAGCGCGCGAGCCTGATCGCGTGGTATCTGAAGACGCACAAGCCGAAGTCGAAACTGATCATCCTCGACGCGAAAGACGCCTTCTCGAAACAGGGCCTGTTCACCGCCGCGTGGAAGGAGATCTATGGCGACATGGTGGAATGGGTCGGCCTGTCGGGCGGTGGCAAGGTCGTCGAGGTGAAGGCGGCCGAAAAAATCTTCGTGACCGAATTCGGCGAGCATCGCGCCGATGTCGGCAATGTCATTCCCCCGCAGCGGGCGGGACGCATCGCCATCGAATCCGGCATTGCCGACGCGACCGGCTGGTGCCCCATCGATCCGGTGACGTTCGAATCGCGCGCGCAGGCGGGCGTGCATGTAATTGGCGACGCGGCGGTGGCGGGCGGCATGCCGAAGTCGGCCTTCGCCGCCAATGCGCAAGCCAACGCCTGCGCGCAGGCCATCGCGCGGATGCTGCGCAATGGGCAGGCGCCCGAGCCCAAGCTCATCAACAC
>CAIWVR010000024.1 GCA_903916165.1 uncultured Hyphomicrobiales bacterium
AGGGCATCTCGACAGAGATCAATCGCGAACTCGAGGCCACGCGCCAGGAATTGCGCCGCGGTGCCGTCGAGCTGCCACGCGAGACCGCCGAGCAGGCTGCCGCCATGCGCCGCGTTGTCGCCGAACAGATCAAGGCGTTGAACGAGCTGACGGACATTGTCGCCCGCTCGGGTCGCGCCTATGACGTCGCCGAGCCGGTTGGCCGCCGTGCGGAACCGATGCGGAGCCCCGATGCGCTACGCCTCCCGGACTCGCAGCGTCCGGTGGAAACCGTACGCATGGCCGATGCCTATCGTCCCGAGCCGGCGCGCGGCGATGATGGCGGCGTGTCGCGCCGCCCCGTTTCCAATCAGCGCAAGCCATCCGCCCCCACCACGACGGCCCCTACGGCGGAAAAGGGTGCCGGCTGGCTGACGGACCTGCTGGCCCGCGCCTCGCGCGACGAGACTGACGAGCCCGCCCAGGCACCGCGCCTGCAGGGCAATGCACTCGACGCCATCGCGCTGGACATTTCCCGCATGGTCGACCACGAGGCCGCCGTCGACCTCTGGGACCGCTACAACCGCGGCGAGGCAAATGTCTTCTCGCGCCGCCTCTACACGCCGCAAGGCCAGCAGGCCTTTGAGGAAATCCGCCGCCGCTATCGCGCCGAGCCGGAATTCCGCGACTCGGTGGATCGCTATACGTCCGAGTTCGAACGCCTGCTGACGGAAGTCAGCCGCGACGACCGCGACAGCGTGATGATGCGGACCTACCTCACGTCGGAAACGGGCAAGGTCTACACCATGCTCGCCCACGCCGCCGGCCACTTCGAATAAGCCGCGCTGAGACGAGTTTGAAAAAGGCGCGGAGCAATCTGCGCCTTTTTTGTTTGTCGCCCACGGGCACCACCCCTCTCCCGCGCTGGCGGGAGAGGGCGGACCCACGCGAAGCGTGAGCCGGGGTGAGGGCGCCTGCAACACTGCGCCGTTTGAACCGCCCTCATCCGTCGCGCTTCGCGCGACACCTTCTCCCGCCGGTGCGGGAAAAGGGCGGACGGCACCTTTTCTGGTGACGATGAACGACCACGCGCCGCCCCATCAACACTTGCCCATCGCCCGGCCCTCCCGCATGGTGCGCGGGCAAACACTCGAGCGAGACGCACCATCCCCTCATGTTGACCGGCATTGCCTTGAAGATCGCCTCGACGCTGTTCTTTTCGGGCATGCTCGCGCTGGTCAAATATTACAGCGCCTATCCGGTGGCGGAGCTGGTCTTCTTCCGCTCGTCCTTCGCGCTGATTCCCCTCATGTTCTGGCTGCTGGCGCGCGGCAATTTTCCGCGCGCGCTGCACACGAAAAATCTCGGCGGGCATCTCATACGCTCACTGGCGGGCGTGGGCAGCATGTCGCTGATGTTTGCGGCCTATAGTTTCCTGCCGTTCGCTGATGTCACCGCCATCGGCTACGCCGGGCCTTTGCTGATTGTGGTCTTTTCCGCGCTGCTGCTGCGCGAGACAGTGACCGGTTCGCGCTGGGCTGCGGTGATGATCGGCTTTGCCGGCGTGCTGGTGATGCTGTGGGAACATCTGGGCGGCCACGCCGACCCGCGCGCCTCGATCGGTGCCCTGTGCGCCTTCTTCGCCGCCGTGCTCGTCTCCATCGCCATGATCCAGACGCGCCGCCTGACGCGGACCGAAGACACCGGAGCCATCGTCTTCTATTTCCAGACCTCAACCACCCTGGCCAGCCTGTTGCTTATGCTGGCGGCCGAGGCCTGGCCCGACACCGCGCCCTTCGCGGGCGCGATCCAGTCGCAGGCCTGGGTCTGGCCGACCATGGCCGACTGGTGGCCGCTCATTGCGCTGGGCCTGCTCGGCGGGATCGGCCAGATCTTCATGACGCAGAGCTACCGTTTCGCGGACGCTTCGATCATCGCCTGTTTCGACTATACGTCGATGATCTGGGCGCTGGCGATCGGCCTGCTGTTTTTCCATGAGGCACCCACCGACATCGCCCTGGTGGGTGCCACGATCATCGCCTCGGGAGGGCTCCTCGCCATCTATGCCGAGCGCGCCGCGAAGAAGCCCTCCTGACTTTTCGTTCGTTATTTCAAACGAAAACGGCTATTATCCGGAACGGTACCTCGGAGCGGAGACGAACGGATGGGTGTTGAGGGGCGCGACAAGGTCAAGGCGCTGGAGGCCGGGGCGGTGGCGCTTTCGGGCCAGCTCGGCAAGACCGTGCAGCGGCTGCGCAAGGCCTATAATCTCTCCCTGTCCGAACTTTCGGAGCAGTCGGGCGTTGCCAAATCGATCATCAGCCAGATCGAGCGCAATGAGACCAACCCGACGCTCGCCACCATCTGGCGCCTTGCCCAGGCGCTCGACGTGTCCATCGAACGCGTGCTGCAAGCCGCCGAGGACGAGCCCTTCATCGA
>CAIWVR010000025.1 GCA_903916165.1 uncultured Hyphomicrobiales bacterium
AGCCCAGATCCTGATCGTGTCGCTGGCACTTGCGATGATGGCCGCAGCCGCTCTCCTGCTCGACACGCCGCTCATCCTGCAATGGAACAATGCCGCGGCTTTTTTTGAAAGCCCTGTGCCGACCCAGATCGGCATCGCCCTGCTGACACACCAGATGGGTTATTTCGACGTGCTGCCGCTCTATATCGTGTTGATGGCGATGGCACCTGTGATCGTGTGGATCGGGCGCGTCTCGCTTGGCCTGCTGCTGGCCTGCTCGCTGGCAATATGGGCGGGCGCGCTCTATTCGGAATTTAACCTGCCGACATGGCCGGTTGAAGGCGTCTGGTTCTTCAATCCATTTGCGTGGCAATTGCAGTTTGTGCTCGGCTTCGTGCTGTCGCGGCCGCGCGGGCTTGTGGAAACGGTCATGCGCAGCGGCGCGTGGCTGCGCGCGCTGGGCGCGGTGATCGTGGCGGGCGGCCTGTGGCTGGCGCTGATCGGCTGGAGTCCGAACCCGTTCGAATTGCCCGAGCCGCGCCTGTTCTTCATGAACGACAAGACCTTTCTCGCACCCCTGCGCATCATTCACATGCTCGGCCTTGCGATGCTGCTCGCCGGCCTGTTCGTGGTTGCCATGCGGTGGCGCGGCTTCATCCATCTCGCGCGTCCGCTCTGCCTGCTCGGACGTAATTCTCTGCATGTTTTCTGCGCTGGTTCGCTGTTGAGCCTCGCCGGTCAATTGGCCAGGTTCGCCTTGCCGACAGGTCTTGTCACGGACACGATCGTACTGTTGACTGGTGTGGCCGTCATGCTGGCGGTGGCCTGGGGTAATGAATGGCGCATAAATCTTTCGCGCTGATCATCGGTCTCTGCGGGCTCGTGCTCGCAGGAGGACCAGCTGCGACCCAAGATGCTGCATTGCAGCAAAGTCCGCCGCCCATGGCATTGGATGCACAGGTCACGCCTGTGATGCCCGCTCTTCCGTCGCAGGCCGCAGCCCTCGGCCTGCAATGTTCCGTTCCACAATCGACGGTCGCACGCGAGGCTCCGTTAACCATTACGGCGGCGCGGATCGAGTCCGGCAAGCGCGTGCGCGTGCTCGCCATTGGCTCGTCGTCGACCTGGTCGAACAAGCCCAGCGCCTATCCGTCGCGCCTTGAGAAGATGCTTGAAAACGTCTGGAAGGGCGTCGATGTCGAGATCGTCAATCGCGGCGTGTCCGGCGAGATCGCCTCGGGCAGCGCCCGGCGGCTGATCAACGAGGCCGCCATCTTGCGGCCGCAGCTCGTCCTCTGGCAGCTTGGCACAAACGATGCTGTGGCGAGGGTGCCCATCGGGGAATTTGAAACCACCGTCCGCGCCACTGTCCGCATGCTCCACAAGAATGGCATCGACGTCGTGCTGGTAGGCCTGCAATACACACCCAAATATGCGCGCGACGATCACTGGTTCGCTGTGCGCGGCTCGCTTGACCGCATCGCCTCGGAAGAGAACCTGCTTTACGTTCGCCGTGACCGCGCGATGGAGTTCCTCGCCCAGACGCGCAGCGTCGCCGACATCAGCCCGGACGACGAATTCAGCCTGACCGACCTCGGTTTTCCCTGCATGGCGGAGCATATTGCGCAGGCAATGGTGGCCAACATCTTTCTGCGGCGCAACGGCGACAGGCGTGGCGCGCCAGCCGCGCCGCCGACGCGCTGAAATGTTTGCCAAGCGCACGC
>CAIWVR010000026.1 GCA_903916165.1 uncultured Hyphomicrobiales bacterium
CCCATATTCCGGTGCATCTGGGCTCGATGGACAAATCGGTCGAGAGCGTCATTCAATCGCATGGCGGAACCATGCGCCCGGGCGACGTCTTTGCCATCAACGCGCCCTATAATGGCGGCACACATCTGCCCGACATCACGATCGTCACGCCGGTGTTCGATGATGCGGGTGCCGACATCCTGTTCTTCGTCGCCTCGCGCGGCCATCACGCCGATATTGGCGGCATTGCGCCGGGCTCGATGTCGCCGCGCGCCACGCATATCGACGAAGAGGGCGTCTATATCGATGGCTTCAAGCTTGTCGATGAGGGCCGCTTCCGGGAAGCTGAAACGGTCGCGCTGCTGACGGGTGCCCGCTATCCGGTGCGCAATGTTGCCCAGAACATCGGCGACCTGCGCGCCCAGATTGCCGCCAACACGCGCGGCGCCACGGAACTGATGCGCATGGTCGGCTCCTACGGCATTGATGTCGTGCAGGCCTATATGGGCCATGTGCAGGACAATGCCGCCGAGAGCGTCGCCCGCGTTCTGGCCGAACTCGACGATTGCGCCTTCGAATATGAAATGGACCAGGGCTGTTTCGTGAAGGTGAAGATCAGTGTGGATCGCCAGGCGCGTCGCGCTATCGTCGATTTCACCGGCACCTCACCGCAGCGCGCCGACAATTTCAACGCGCCCGAACCTGTCACGCAGGCCGCTGTTCTCTACGTCTTCCGCACCCTCGTGAAGGAGCGCATTCCGCTGAACGCCGGCTGCCTGCGCAACATCCAGATCGTCGTGCCGAAAGGCTCGATGCTGTCGCCGCAATATCCGGCGGCGGTGGTTGCCGGCAATGTGGAAGTCAGCCAGGCGGTGACCGATTGCCTCTATGGCGCGCTGGGCGTGCTGGCGGGCGCGCAGGGCACGATGAACAACCTCACCTTCGGCAATGCCGACTATCAATATTACGAGACGATCTGCTCGGGCGCCCCGGCCGGCGACGGTTTCAATGGTGCGGATGCCGTGCACACGCATATGACGAATTCGCGCCTCACCGATCCTGAAGTGCTCGAATTCCGCTATCCTGTCGTGCTGGAAGACTTCCACATCCGGAAGGGGTCTGGCGGGCGCGGGCGCTGGCATGGCGGGGATGGCGTGTCGCGCACGATCCGCTTCCGCGAGCCGATGGAATGCGCCTTGCTCTCCGGTCATCGACGTATTCTCCCCTTCGGGGCGAGGGGCGGCGGGCCGGGTGAACTCGGTATCAATTGCGTGCGCCGGCTCGACGGCCACATCGAAACCCTCGGTGGCTGCGACCAGACGGTGATTGGCGCGGGAGAGGCTATAATCGTGCAGACACCGACAAGCGGCGGCTACGGCCCGGCTGGAGACTAGAGATGCATCTTGAAACCGACGTCCTGGTGATTGGCGCAGGTGGTGCCGGCATGTATGCGGCGCTTGAAGCCGCCAAGGCCGGCGCTTCCGTCCTTCTCGCCGACCGCAGCCTGATTGGCCGTGGCGGCGCGACCGTGATGGCGCAGATGACGGTCGCCGCCGCGCTGGGCGAACAGACCCCCGATTCATGGGAGCATCATCTGTCCGACACGCTCGCCGCCGGGCGCGGCCTCTGCGACGAGCGCCTGGCCGCCCTGCTGTGCCGGGAAGGGCCTGCCCGCATCCGTGAAATGGATGCGTGGAAAGTCGGCTGGGCCCGCGATGGCGATCACATTGCCCAGATCCACGCGCCGGGCCACGATCGCCCACGCTGTGTCTACGTCGACGTTCTCTCGACCGGCCCTGCCGTGTCGCGCACCTTGCGCACGCAACTCAATCTGGCCGGCGGCATTCGCCGCATCGGCGACCTGGCCATTGTCGACATCGTCATCCGCGACGGCATTGCCTGCGGCGCGGTCGCGGTGCATCTGGCGACGGGCGAGCCCGTCACCATCGCCGCGAAATCGACCATCATCGCCACCGGCGGGCTGACGCGGCTCTATCGTCGCAACAGCGCCTCCTTCAACATGGGCGGCGATGGCTATGCGCTGGCGCTGCGCGCAGGTGCCGAACTCATCGACATGGAATTCGTGCAATTTTTCCCGATCGGCCATCTCGCGCCGCGCCTGGTCGGCATGGACCCGATCATGTGGGACCCCTTCCGCTACAAGCTCGGCGGCAAGCTGCTGAATTCCGAGATGCACGAATTCGAAGATGATTATGCGGCGCAGGATGCGCGCAGCGACGGCCATTACGTGCTGACGCGCGACCGCGCGACATATGCCATCACGAAAGAAGTCGAACTGGGTCGCGGCTCGCCGGCCGGTGGTGCCTATCTCAGCTTCAAACATGTGCCCGAGGCGCAATTGCGCCGCGCCTTCGGTCCCGTCATCGACAAGCTCGCCGCCAATGGCATCGACCTGACGCAGCAGCTCGTCGAGGTCGCCCCCATCGCCCATTATCACATGGGCGGCGTGCGTGTGGACGAAGCGATGCAGACCGGCGTTCCTGGTCTCTACGCCTGCGGCGAGGCCATCGGCGGTGCCAATGGCGCCAACCGCCTGTCGGGCAATGCGATCACCGAAGCCTTCGTGTTCGGTGCGCGCGCCGGGCAATGCGCCGCGAAAACCGCCATGCATGCCGGCACGCATTGGTCAGACGCGTCCGCGGCTCCCACGCTCGACATGCTGCGCGCCAGCGACACGCGCGACACGCCCAATCTCGCCGTCGCCGTCACCCATCTGCAGGCACTCATGGCCGACAAGGTCGGGCCATTCCGCACACAAGACAAGCTGGTCGAGGCCATCGTCGAGATCGACCGCATGGCGGGCGAGCTTGGCGCCGCGCCGCCCTCCTCGGGCCAGAGCTTCGATCCGCTGCTGATCGACTGGCTCGATCTGCGCAACATGCTGCTGGTCGCCAAGGCGGTCGCCGTGCCCGCGCTGGCGCGCACCGAAAGCCGCGGCGCCCATCAGCGCGACGATCATCCGGGGCTCGACGAGGCCTGGACCCTCAACCAGACCGTGACCCTGTCGGGCGGAATCATCGCGCTCGCGCAAGGTGCCAACATTTCGAAAAAGGCCAGCGCATGAAGGCGACCCTCCAGATCAAGCGCGGCACGCCCGACACGGCGGCGCATATGGAAACATTCGACGTTGATTTCGAAGCGGGACAGTCGATCCTCGACGGGTTGCGCGCGGTGCGGCACAATGTCGACCCCACCCTCGCCTTCCGCTTCGCCTGCATCAACGCCAACGCCTGCAAGGAGTGCATGATGCTGATCGACGACAAGATCGATTACG